>NZ_DFBY01000030.1:0-15186 GCF_002366815.1 Psychrobacter sp. UBA3068
CATGACGGTCTCTTGGGGTGGAGATCTCAAGCTCGCCTGTGTCGCTACGGACTCTCTTTTTAGTGTGCCCATTGCACTTATTAGGTTTATCGGCTTTCTCATGCTTGGGGTAGCCGAGATGCTCTTCCATTTCTGCTTCTAGGGCAGTGTCGATGAAGGACTGCATGAGCTGCTTTTGAAATGCTTTGATGTCTTCGAAGCTTCCAACGTGTTTAGCCATTTGTTCGGCTAATTTCTTTAGTTCTGTTTCTTTTGTCATTGCTTATTCTCCTTTACATTGGATTATAAGCAGTTACACAGAGTTTGGGAAAGGCCCCGAAAAGCCCACCTATTAGGTGCGATGGGTTATTGAAAATAAGGGCCGGCAACACAACTAGTCAGACTGGCAACCACTAGGCAAGTTGCCTTGTGGGGCCATGTTTGTGGTAGGTCATAAGACCTTTCTATCATTCAATATTTCCCTCATTCGAACGCTCTGCCTTCGCCAACTTCTTCATGGGTTACGCCGTCTCGGATGTGGTAGATACGCTTAAAAGTAGGAATAATTTTTTCGTCATGAGTGACAACGATGATGGCAGTTTCGAATTTCTGAGCCATGTCGTTAAGGATGCGAATCACTGCCATGGCACGCACGCTATCGAGAGCGGCGGTCGGTTCATCCGTCAGAATCACCGGTGGCTGATTGACCAATCCACGCGCAATAGCAACCCGTTGCTGCTCGCCACCGGAAAGTTGCGAAGGCATGGCTTGAGCTCGGTGTTGCACATCAAGTGCCGTGAGCAACGCCAATGCCTTCGCCCGTGACTTTGCATTCGAGATGCCTGCTAGCATTGGCAGCAGAGCTACATTGTCAGTGACATCCAGAAACGGAATCAAATATGGTGATTGGAAGACAAAACCAATTTTGTCGCGGCGCAAGGCACGCAAATCACGAACTTTCCAACCATCGTCGTAGATTACCTCATCGCCCAGCGTCATGCGACCGGCGCTCGGATCAATCACCGCGCCTAGGCATTTTAGCAGTGTGCTCTTGCCTGATCCGGAAGGACCGATCAAGCCAACAACCTCACCTGGTGCAACCTGCATATTCACGTCCTTCAACGCGTAGACAGCCGTGTCACCTTTTCCAAAGCGTTTGCTTAGGCCTTCGATGTGTATTCCTTTTTTAGTCATTGAGTTATCCTATCGCTTCGGCCGGATCGACCTTGAGTGCCATACGAATGGCGATAATGCTTGCAAGTATGCAAATCACGAGCACGGCAAGAAAACCGATCACCGAATCCATTGGCGTAAGCAGCACATACTTGGGAAACACAGGTGCGGCGAAAGTGGCCGTAATCTTGCCAACCACAAAGCCAATCACACCTAGTGCAAGCGCCTGTTGCATGATCATCGCCGCGATAGTTCGGTTACGGGTGCCAATGAGCTTCAATACCGCGATTTCGCGGATTTTGTCCATGGTCAGCGAATAGATGATGAAAGCAACGATAGCCGCGCTAACAATGGCTAAAATTACTAGAAACATGCCGATCTGCTTGGCTGAGGTAGCGATTAACTTGCCGACGAGGATGTCTTCCATCTGTGCCCGCGTGTAGACTGTCAAACGCTTCCAGCGCTGGATGGATTCGGCCACTTCATTCTGCGCATAGCCGGGTTTCAGTGTGACCAGTACGGCATTGACGGACAAGTTGGTATTCTGTGAAGCAATCACAGCATCTAACAAACCTGGCACACCGGGACGATTAAAAGCGGGATTGGCTTCAGTGCGCTGTCGGCTTTGCCAAATGGCGTCGTTGTTTTTGAGAAACTGGGCTTCTTGGGCATCCTTGAGCGGAACAAACACCATTGGGTCACCACTAGACGATACCATGCGCCGTGTTAGCCCCACAACAGTGTAATGATTGCGACGAATAGCTAGAGAATCTCCCAATTTAAAGCCGGTAGCGATATCGGCCACCGCCTCGTAGTGACTGCGCGTGATTTGGCGGCCAGCAACGAGATAAGGAGGCCATCCAGGTGTGGCTCCCAACTCACCAGGCGCAATACCAACTACCATGGCACGTACATCACTTTCGCCTTTATGTACTTGTGTGGTTAGGTAGGTCACGTTCGCTGCTTCGGCGACGCCCGGCATGGCAAGGATGGTGCGATAGACGTCATCGTTGATGCTAGACGACTCCGCGTAGGGACCCAGTGTATCCTTCTGCACCACCCAAAGATCAGCGCCACTATTATCGAGTAAGGCTTTGCCATCGTCCACCATACCCCGGTAAACTCCGGCCATAACGAGAGTGACGCCGATCAGCAGACCCAGACCAATACCGGTAAAGATGAACTTTCCCCAAGCATGAAGAATATCGCGACCAGCTAAGCTGATCATGGTGACACTCCTGAAATGCGATCGACTATATGGATACGACTGCCCACTTTCAATGCCTTTTCGCTATAGGTTACGACTTGATCACCTTTGTTAAGCCCTTCGAGCACCTGCACATAGCCATTGAGATCGGATGCACCGAGCTTGATCGGGGAAAAATGCAGATCACCATCCACTATTTGCCAGACACCGACCTTGTCCCCCTCACGCTGAACGGCAGCGTTGGAGATCAAAGGAACGGTCGGGAGCGCCGGTAAGTCAACGGTGACTTCTGCCAGTTCGCCTATTGATGGCAAAGAGTCTGGTTGATTATCGAAGGTCACCTTGGCGAGCATCTCCTCGGTTACCGCGTCGGCTTTGAGCTCCACACGCAGCACGCTACCTTTCAAGATTTGGCCGCTACGCGAACGCAGGATGATACGAGTCGGTAAGCCTGCAGCTAGCCCCGATGCATTGATTTGGTCAAAACGCACATTGATCCATAAACTTTTGGGGTCTATTACCTCTACCACCGCTTGCCCTGCGACGACCGTGGTGCCGGGATCAGCATCACGCACGGCAACGACCCCATCGACCGGCGCGATTAAGCGTAGATTACTTCTCTGCGCAATGAATCCTTCTCGGTCGGAGTGTGCTCGAGCAAGGTCTGCCTGAGCGACGGATAGTTCAGCATTAGCGACCTGTAGTTCCTGTTTTTTCGTGGCGACGCTCTCCTCACTGACCGCTTGCACTAACAATAATTGCTCATAGCGTTTCGCCTGTATTTGCGCATAGACTTGCCTAGCTTTCGACTCTTGTAATACGGCTTCCGCACGCTTGAGTACTGATTCTTGGGAACGAACCCGATCATCGAGATCAACCGGCTCCATCCCACCAAGTACCTGTCCAGCTTTGACCTGATCGCCCACATGCACATCCAAGCTTTTGACGCGACCTGCAAATATTGGTCCGATTTTGTAGGTATAACGTGATTCTACCGTGCCGATACCGAACAGCGCTGGGGTGATAGATCCCGACTCCACACTTGCCACCGTCACAGCGACGGGGGCGAGTGGGCCTGATCGTAGGCCGACATAGATAAAAAGGGCCAGCAATGGAATGATGATGGCAAGCAGCGCTAAAGTGCGTCCTTGTATGGGTAACTTCTTCATTGAATACCCCTTATGCCGCGCATATAAATCGCAAAAACCCGTGGCGCATCGTGCTGCATGCGTCCCACGTCACCTACCAGCATCGATTGCATAACCAAACCTTGAATGGTGCCAATGAACAGCATTGCCGCTGCCTCGTTATCAAGGGATGACGGCAACTCGCCGCTGGCCTTACCTTTATTAATGAGTAAATGCAAGCGTTCGCCGTAGCGCTGAATCAAAGTTTGCACCATACACTTGGCTGGTGTCGATTCGGCACGCTGAAGCTCTCCAAAAATCATTCTCGGTACACCTGGATGCTCGACCACGAAATCAATATGACTCATGAACATTGCTTCCATAGCTATCAAGGGTGACTCGATTCCTTGTGTGGATGTATCAATTTTAGCCAGTAGACGCTCTGCCACCCACTCCATGACCGCCTGCCAAATTGCTTCCTTATTCGGAAAATGCCGAAACAGTGCACCTTGGGTCAAGTTCATGTGTTTAGCGATTGCTGCAGTAGTAATCTTACTTGGGTTTTGCGTACCGGCGAGCTCCACGACGGACTTGATAGTAACGGTACGACGTTCATCAGCCGGTAGATTTTTTGAGTGGAAACTCATGAGTACTCCTAATAAGATAGTAATTGATTACTATCTTATCGAAAAGTGTCATTAAAGCAAGAAATAAGTCAAAATTCAACACGCTGGTCAACATCAGGCATCAGCGATGGGTTCGACGTCTTTATTTCCTATTTCTTGAGAAGGCTTTTAATAATCTCTTAGAGCCATACAAAGCTGCGATGGGTTCGCTATCTAAGAATATCAAATCTTAGTTCACAAAGATTTTTTTAAAGGTTTCAAGCAGTCAGCTGCAACAATACCTCTAGTATAGTTAGCTGAATGTAAAAATGTTATAGATTTAAACGCGCTACTGGTATAAATTTTACTTGCGTGCTGCGTTTCCAGAGGCTGCGCAACCTACGTTTAAAAATAGCATCCCAGTAGCGCTATGATATTTTTAGAGTGTATCGACTATAACTCAGTTGTCATAGTAGTAGAAGTTGCTAACGCCATTTATATGTAGTGTTAGCAACCTTTTTTATATTCAGTGTTTTTCTTAGGTAAGTTTTTCAATACTAAGGTTTGATTGGGTGCTTATTTGGTGTGTCATTTTAGAGCATACCTTATTAACTTATATGATGATAAAAAGTATAGCTCGATAACTACATTCTGATCAAAATTTTAAGGGAATCTATAGTCGATACACTCTAAAAATATCATAGCGCCACTGGGATGAATTTTGCGCAGCCTCTGGGAACGCAGCACGCAAGTAAAATTTATACCAGTAGCGCGTTTCAATCCATAACAGTTTTACATTCAGCTGACTATAGCTTGGGGCTTTTTAATATTTGAGGCTATATGCAATACAGGGTATCAGTAGTTAATCATCACGATCAACGTCGCTTACCTGACTGCGCGTAATCTTACCAGTCATGCTGTCGACAACAACTTTATGAATCTGACTGCCTTTACCAATTTCAACTTTGTAGACAGGCTTGCCAAAATCTATATCGAATTCTACTTCCAGCACTTTCCCTTTCAGCGTTTGGTTTGCTTTTTTTATGGCTTGAGACAAACTCACTTTTGCTTGTTTCATGGCCTTATATTCTGCCAAGTCTTCTTTGTCTAAACGCTCTGTGTCCCCTTTCGTGATCTTGCCTGTATTGGCATTCACGCTGACTTCTTGTTCATTATTGTTGGTAATGATGTTGATATCATAATGGCTATTTTCGTTACGATCTTCTTGATCAAAGTCTGCACTGATGATATCGCCTTTTACCGCTTTATTAGCAAGGGCCATCGCCTGCTCTAAACTGATTTTACTCTGTGACACTGCCGTTACCTCATTCATAGCAGGGGCTGCTTGACTGGCTGAAACAGAGGCTATGCTGAAGCTTACGACACTCAGTGCCATTACAAGAGATTTCTTCAATGTTGATAGTTTTTTCATAATAAAACCCTAAAATGCGTTAGTTTTTCTGCAGACTGTTTGTTAATTAGAATAAGAGATTCATTTAAAGATAAATAATGACATACAGTTAATCGCTATGTCTAAGTGATTTATGCTGAAAAACGTAACGGGTGTTATAACAAATAACGTTCGATAGAAGAATTCGATTTCATTGGTTCCCTGGGTATGCCTATTGTGAACCAATCAGGCTCATTCACTGGTTCGGTTCCCTAGTGAGGATTCGAAGCTTTGGTTGTGGGCTAATGGTAGCAACGTTTCAACTCGCTAAAATAGTCTGAGTGTACTTCGTTGTGTACTTGCCCTATATATTCTATCTGTGATCGGTGCGCTATATAGTAGACATCGAGCTGCTAGTATTTGCCATAATTATTCTTCTAGGAACAATGGTCGGTTTGGAGAGTTCTATACTGCCCATTTTAGATGGTGAAAAGGTAGTGATTTAACACCATTATTGGAACATGTTCAGTGCGTTATACAGACATCGAACTCCTAGCATTAGGTGTGAATTTAATGGCGACTAAATCAATAGCAGGGGTTATTATCATTAATTTTTCTTATTAAGATCTCCCATTTTGGTTTCTACAGGACTGTCTTGTGTAGCTCACATGATCCATGTATTACAAAAGCACAAAAAAAGGTGATAGAGAAATCATCATAGTAACTGTAACTGCCTTAGCTTTTAAAATAGCCAGCTACAAGCTACAGATCACTACTAGAGTTTCATCTACCACCTTCACTATCTTATGGTGACTGAGCGTTTAAGCCACCACAAGCGTTGCAGTCTAAAGGAGCTTATTTATGCCAAATACCTTTAATAGACTCCCAATACTCTGAGAAAATAGAGTCATTACGCTTCGTTTCTTCCTGACTATCTAGATGGGTAGGTGGCAAGATATGCTCATAATAGGTATCTTTTAATAGCTTACGTAATAAGCCTTCTCCAATAAATCCTTTGCCATCATTTAGCGTATTTGCCGCTCGTAATAGGTGACGAATGTCATATTGCGATGGATCTATATCAGGCACCTGTTTTTTGATATTCAGTAGGCTATATACCGCGACTCTAGCCGTACGAACAGAGCTTTCGACGGTGAATACCACATCATTTCTAGTTTCGACAAATTGTCCTACTAAGCCTAGATTAGTACAACCTTGCGGTACAATTTCAGGGCGGTCGCCTTGCGCACGTACCATAAACTGTGAGGTGATATATGGCATATAAGTAGATCTAACAATGGTATTGTCAACCACGCCGTCTAACTCATTGATAATACCAAGGTGGTGGCAGAGCTCTGCTAAAATCTCATTACCTGTACATTCTGGCATTGGTTTCTTAATATAATTGCCATCTTTATCCATCAGCAAACTATACACCCAAAGTACTAAGGTGTCCTTTGGTTGATCAGGGAAATGCGGCTGACGGTTACAAGTAAAGCTCATTACCCAGTTAGAATCGGTAAAGGTGACGATACCACCTGTCGCTGTTTTACCTGAGTATGGATCATTAACAGACAGCTCTTTAACCTTATCTACCAATGCAGAAGGCTTACAAGTCAGTGTGGCTGACATCCATGCAGACTCATTCACATTACCATTGAATTTTCCAGGATGACCAAAGACGCTGGACTTATGAGCAAGATTGTTCCAAAGCGTCCAACCTTTTGATTGCCCTTGATTGTCTAACATAGCATCTAGGTTTGGCGCAGAATCGTTATCACCATATCGTGTATCATCAGTCATTGTGCCTGTGGTTGCTACTACATAATCATTCTCTGTAATAGTAATACGGGTAGGCTTACCACCTACTTCTGCAATGATGGCTTTGACCGTTTTGGTTGGCTCATTAGCTGAACCCTTAACAGATTCATGGTCATCAGCTTGATTAAACTCAATATCTAAATCCGTCACCGAAGTATCGTATTGGAATTTAACCCCTTTTTCGATGAGATAGTTACGTAGCGGTACGATAAACCCATCATATTGATTGTATTTTGGAAATACTAGCATCGACATATTATGCAGACCATCTAAGTCATGCAAAAAGCGGTGCATATATAGTTTTAACTCAAGCAAGCTGTGCCATTTTTCAAAGGCAAACATGGTGCTCCAAAGTATCCAGAAGTTACTTTCAAAGAAGCTGTCGCTAAAGTAATCATTGACTCGCACATCATCTAATTCTTCTTTGCGTTTTAGTAGTAGACGTATCAATGCTAATTGGTCAGATTTTTTTAGAGTAACACCATTCGTTTCTTTGATTTTACCTTGCTGATGTACCAAACGAGCGATTGAATAGTTAGGATCATCATCGTTAATCAGTCTATATTCATCTAGTACGCTGTATGGCTCTGGCATCTCTACTGCAGGAATATCTTGGAAGACATCCCAAAAGTTCTCGTAGGTAAATTCCATCTCACGGCCACCACGTATGATGTAGCCATTCTTAGCATTACCTGAGCCATCCATGGAGCCGCCTGACACCTCTAGTTGCTCTAAAAAGGTGATATTTTCTGCCGGTACTTTACCATCACGAATGAAGTAGTAAGCACTGGATAAGCCCGCGATACCACTACCGATGATATAGACTTTACTGTCCTTATAAGCGTCGGTTGGTCTACCGATATTGCGTTGATAGTTGCCTATTTTGTCAGCAAACGGCAAGGTGTTTTGTGGGTAATGGTGTGGATAGGCTTTACTGGCATCTGGCTGATGTGGAAAGCTGTTGATGGTTTTTTGTTTTTCATTAGTCTTTTTCATTATGATCCCCTTAGTAGGTTAAAGAGTCTTAGGACTCAGTGTTGTTTTAAAATGAAGCCACTATTAATTTAAATATTTGTAGGTCAGTGACCAAATAAGAATGCAGTTATTGTTTACTGTTTAATACGTTATTAATTTCTTGAGAGACTAAATTGAATCTACTTCTTAGTTCATTAGAAATCTTATTTGGTAAGTCTTTTAGTTTTTTTAGTTTAAAAGCAAGGTATATACTGTAAAATCCACTGGTTATCAGGGCTAAGCCAGTCCATATAACAACTGTCATGCCACCAAGTACAGGGTTAGATAATAAGATAAAGGAGAAAACAATACCGATAACCGCTATTGCTGTTAAATACCCCCAGTTAGAAAAACCATATTCTTTTAACTCAAATGAATGGCTGACAGCACTAATGACCCCTGCCGTCAAATCCGTATACATAAACTTGGGAGATTTTAGTTACGCAGCTTGACGATAATAATCAAACCACATCTGTCTTGGCGATTTATAGCTCAAGCCCTTTTGAATCCTAGGGTGTGTATAGAATTCAAATGAGTGGCAACCAGATAAAGACACAAGCGAGCATTACCGCCGCTGCATAGCTATCTTTGAGCTTATCATATCGCGTGGCAATGCCCCTAAAATGTTTCAATCTAGCAAAAGCGTTTTCTACCAAATGACGGCAACGATACAAATACCAATCTAGTGTGTCGTTACAGCTTTTAGAGTTCGACTTAACAGGTATGACTGACTGAGCACAGTGCGTGAAGATACACTCTCTAATATCGCTACTATCGTAGCCCCTGTCTGCAATCACCGCTTTAGTCTGGTTATTAATCGTGCTAAATATCAACGCCTTTGCCATCTTAGAGTCATGTACTTGCCCACCTGACAGCTCAACATGTATAGGGTTGCCACAAGCATCGACCACTAAGTGCAGTTTGCTGCTATTACCTGCAACGCTTTTACCAATGGCCTCATCAAGATGACTGGCGGCGCCTGTACTATGCTGATGAGCTTTGACCACGCTACCGTCTATAAATAACCATTCACTATCATAGTTTGCTGTGACTATCTTCATGAGCTTTTGCCATTTACCGGTTTTACGCCAGTAACGGTATTGATGATATATGCTAGACCAATGACCGAAATAAGAAGGTAAGTCTCGCCATGGACAGCCTACTCGTATGCGGTACAACATGCCTTCAACGGTACGTCTTAGATTGGGCTTGTTATATACGTTAATTTGTCGCAATATAATAAATAGCTTGTGCCAATGTTCATCGTTGAGCTTGGTGCGAGCCATAAGTGACGCCTTGTTTCTTTGTTGTGGTAAACATTAGAGTAAGGCGTTGCTTATTTTTTTCAATGGTTCCTCAATTCTATACAGCCCCTAGTCTGGTTGTAATATAGCTCGATGTATCTAATGATATCGGTAATGGCGGCAAATCTAGTTTTATAATCCTTATGATATACCAACTCATTCTTCAATATGCCCCAGAAGCTTTCTATTGGAGCATTGTCGAAGCAATTACCTTTAGCGCTCATTGAACCTGTAAACTGATGCTGCTTAACGATCTTGTGGTAGGCATGGCTGCAATACTGGCTGCCTCTGTCAGAGTGAACGATTAGCCCTTTGTTTGGACGTTTATTCCTGATGGCCATGTTCAATGCGCGACAGACCAAATCTGCGGTCATGCGTTTGTTGATCGCATAGCCGACCAGCTCTTTGGTATATAAGTCTTTGACTCCCGCTAAATACAACCAGCCCTCATGTGTCCAGATATAAGTAATATCGCTTACCCATGCTTGGTTAGGGCGACTGGTGTCAAACTTCTGATCGAGCACGTTTGGATAGACCAGTTTGTGATGATTAGAGTCAGTGGTGACTTTAAAGCGCTTATGACGACGGCATTTGATGCCGTGTTCCTCTTTGATGCTTCTGACCATGTATAGACTAATATCATACCCTTGCTCGGTGAGCGTTGCATGCAGACGCTCAACACCATAGCGCTCATGAGTCTCACTATGAGCGGCTTTAACTAGTAGCTCGCACTGATTACGGTGTACCTGCTGACAGCTGATATCACGACTCAGCCAGTCGTAGTAGCTCGATGGTTTAACGCTAAGTACGCGGCACATCCTACTGATGCTAAAGATTTGCTGGTTGTCTTTGATAAAGGCGTACTTTACTAACTGTCACTGCGGACATAGCCCTTCGCCTTGCGTCACTAAAACAGTCTCCCAGACTGTTTCTTAACGTTCCTCATTCGCGAAGTACGCCGTCGCCTCATTCGAGCATAGCTCTCATCTTGCGTCGGGGCGAAGCAGTGCTTCGCTTTATCCCTCCTCATTTAAGATCTCGCGCTCCTCTTCGGCAACTTTAAGCTGTCGCTTTAGGCGTTTTACCTCTTCAAGCGCACTCATAAGTTCAGGATCATACTGCTTTGTTCCTACAAGCTTGCCTTGATTGGCTTTGTTATGCCAATTTGAGAGCGTTTGCATCTCTATTTCGAGCTGCTGAACAGTTGCACTCAAGTTACGATTGTTGTCTGTTATCTTTTTGACAGCTTCTACTACAAATTGACTGCCATGTTATGCCCTTTTAATGCCATAAATCTGATATCGTTCTCTTAGGCTTATATGTGTGTAGCTCACGGTTGCAATCTTGCTTTGGCAGTGGATAATGATTTTGAGGTTAGGGCATCTATGCCTATTTTTTATCTGCTCAGCCAAATATTTACAATCATCCATTATGGCTACGTTTGATGCCAGCATAATTTTTGATGCACCATCCAATATTTTTTTAATGACAATCAAAGGAGATTTATATGAAAGCGGCACGTTTTTATGACAAAGGCGATATTCGTATTGAAGATATTCCAGAGCCTACTGTAGAGTCGGGTACCGTTGGAATCGATGTCGCTTGGTGTGGCATCTGTGGTACCGACTTGCATGAGTTTATGGAAGGTCCTATTTTTATTCCCCCTTGCGGTCATCCTCACCCAATCTCAGGAGAGTCTGCCCCAATCACTATGGGTCATGAATTCTCAGGCGTCGTTTATGCTATTGGTGAGGGTGTTGATGATATTGAGATCGGTCAGCATGTCGTGGTTGAACCATATATTATCGCTGATGATGTTTCTACCGCGCCTGGTGAGAATTATCACTTATCAAAAGATATGAACTTCATTGGTCTTGGTGGTCGCGGTGGTGGTTTGTCTGAAAAAATTGCGGTCAAGCGCCGCTGGGTACATCCTATCTCTAATAAAATACCATTAGATCAAGCAGCCTTGATTGAACCGTTAGCCGTTGGCTATCATGCTTTTGTGCGCAGTGGCGCCAAAGCAGGTGATGTTGCTTTGGTCGGTGGCGGTGGTCCGATTGGATTGTTATTGGCGGCAGTTTTAAAAGCCAAAGGCATTACCGTCATTCTCACTGAATTGAGTACCAAGCGCAAAGAGAAGGCTAAAGAAAGTGGGATTGCCGATTACATTTTAGATCCGACTGAAGTAGATTTGACTGAAGAAGTCATGATGCTTACGGATAACCGCGGTGTGGACGTGGCTTTTGAATGCACCAGCGTCAATAAGGTATTGGACTCGCTGGTTGAACTTACTAAACCTACTGGTGTGGTTGTGATTGTCTCTATCTGGAGCCACCCAGCTTCCGTAAATGTACATAGCGTAGTCATGAAGGAGCTCGATGTACGTGGGACTATTGGTTATGTAAACAATCATCAAGAAACCATCAAATTGGTCGAAGATGGCTTAGTGAACCTTGAGCCCTTTATTACTCAACGTATCAAATTGGATGACTTGATTGCTAAAGGCTTTGAGACTTTAATTCACAACAATGAATCAGCAGTGAAAATTATTGTGAACCCGAACCTGTAAATAGTAAGGCAAGGGATATCCGGCTAGCTAGGTGGTTTTAATCCGTACGTTAGAATTTACCAAACCTCAAGTTGCCCAAATCTACCTAGGAAGCCTTAGACACACTGATCCCTGCTGTCAATACCGTACACTTAAACTTGGGAGATTTTAATCAGACAACTGGCGGAAGTTTTTTAGGGTATACCCTAGCGAACCAGTCAAGTGCTTTCACTGGTTCGGTTCCCTAGTGAGGACTTGAATCTTAGGGTGTAGGCTAGTGATAACAATAGCCTACATTATTTATAGCAGGTCAGTGTACATGGCAGTAAAACGCCCCGACTATATCGAAGGTTGATTTACTTGAGTCAGGCATCGCTGCCTGACAGGGTTAAAAGATCATAATAACGTTTTTCAAACTCACTCTTCTTAGGTGATGTGGTTAATAATGGGGTTTTGATCCTACATACCTGAAAAATTTCAATAGTAGCACTAAAACACAAACTCCTATTCAATCCCCTTAACGTCTTCTTAACAGGCTACTTGCTATCGTAAGGAATCATATTCCTTACGATCCTGTTGAGAATCCCGTTTATGTTACCCTCTCAAGCACTTAGCACTATTAGTAATCAAGCTAATACGAAAAAAAGCTTTGCAAGCAAAATTTTTGATCGCAAGATTAATCTTAGCTTTCTGATTATCATTGTCGTGCTTTATTTAATAGCTACTGCCAATATTGGCTTTTTTACGCAAGTGTTAAGTGTTTATCCACTTAGCACAAACATTGGCTTTATAGTGTCTCTCTCAGGCTTATTATTTAGCTTGATGTGGCTAATCGTTCAGTTGCTATGCTATCGACCCATTGCCAAACCAGTGCTGATTGCTTTAGTGCTGATAGCAGCTGTGTGCGGGTATTTTACCGATGCTTACGGCACCATATTTGATACTAATATGCTAATTAATAGCTTACAGACTGATCAAGCAGAAGCGATGGAACTGATGTCGCTAAGCTTTTTTATTCGGCTGCTAATATTAGGTGTTGTACCTGCTGTTATTATTAGCAAATTAAAAATAAAACCTACTTCCTTACGACGCTCGATACTACAAAAGACAGCTACTTTGATAGCGGCTATTGCCTTAGTAGGCGTTTGCTTATTGCCCTTTGGTGATCAATACGCCACCTTTTTTCGTCAGCATAAAATGGTGCGTAGTTATACCAATCCTATTACTCCTATTTATTCAGTCATCAAACTCGGTACTGATTATATTGATGAGCTACGCCGTCCTGATACGATGATACTGCACGCAACTGATGCCAAACGTAACGCTGCTAATGGTAGTACAGCAAAACCAAAACTCATGGTATTTGTCGTTGGTGAAACAGTGCGCGCTGACCATATTAGCTTAAATGGTTATAAGCGCGATACGATGCCACTACTTGCCAAGCAATCTAATATTTATAGCTTCAAAAATGCCACCTCTTGCGGTACTTCTACAGCTTACTCAGTGCCTTGTATGTTCAGTTATGCTAATCGTTCAGACTATAATCCGGATGAAGCAGACTATAATGAAAACGTGCTAGATACGCTCAATAAACAAGGCGTAAACGTTATTTGGCGCGATAATAATTCAAGCTCTAAAGGCGTGGCGGATCGAGTGACTTTTGAAGACTACAAAACGAGCGATATCAATCCAAATTGCGATGATGAATGTCGCGATATCGGTATGCTTGATGGTTTTGATAAGCTTGTAAAAACAGGCGCTTCTGCTAAAGATACACTGATTTTATTACATCAAATGGGCAATCATGGTCCCGCTTACTACAAGCGTTATCCTAAGGCTTTTGAAGAATATAAACCCGTCTGTATGACCAATGAGCTATCCAAGTGCGATGACCAATCAGTTATTAACGGCTATGACAATGCGATTCGTTATACCGATTACTTCTTGAATAACGTGATTGATACGCTAAAAACTTACGAGCCCGATTATGATGTGGTAATGGTATATATTAGCGATCATGGTGAGAGTTTAGGTGAGAATAATATCTACTTGCACGGCCTGCCTTACTCTATAGCACCCGCTGCGCAAAAGCAGGTGCCTGTCATTATTTGGTCGCCTACTAATAATAGTATTGATAAAAACAGCCTTATGCTTGATAAGCCAGTATCACACGATTTTATTACCCCAACTTTACTTCAATTTTTCGGTATTACCACCGACGAGATGCTATCAAAACCTACTTTTTTCCAGTATACCCATTAAATTATTTTTTATCCGCCTCACGCTTTTTATAGAGTAGTAGCCATTATGTATAAAATACTTATTATTGAAGACAATCCCGATATCGTCGCCAACATTTACGCTTTTTTTGAGACTAAAGGCTTTGAGTTAGACAATGCTCATAATGGCATTAGTGGCTTAACGCTAGCTTCAAATAATCGTTATGACGTTATCTTACTAGATGTGATGTTGCCTGGCATGGATGGCACCAAATTGTGCAAGGCGCTTCGAGAGGAATTGCATAATAAAACACCTGTGCTCATGCTGACGGCACGTGATACGATTCTGGATAAAGTCACAGGTTTTGATAGTGGCGCTGATGATTATTTGGTCAAGCCTTTTTCGCTCGTCGAATTAGAATCCCGTATTAAAGCTTTGATTCGTCGGCATCAAGACGATCATTTTCAACATAATATTACCGTTGGCAAACTGTCTTTAAATACCGATGAGCACACGGTTACTCGTGAGGGTAAATCACTCAAGCTCACGCCAACAGGGTTTAAAATACTGAATACCCTGATGAGCGCCGCACCTCGAGTCGTCAATAAGAATGAGCTTGAGGAAAAATTATGGGGTGAAGATATACCTCACAGCGATGCTTTACGTACGCATATGCATAGTGTGCGCGCTCAAGTTGATAAACCGTTTATTGAGCCGATGATCATGACCATAGCGGGCGTTGGCTATCAGATTATCAACCCTGATAAAGTCTAGGGCGTGTTGAACATTGGCGAC
>NZ_DFBY01000009.1:0-43095 GCF_002366815.1 Psychrobacter sp. UBA3068
CCAACTTATGGGGGTCGGTTCAATTAGCCCTTTTTTGTTTGTAAAATTTTTGAAGATTAACGCGAATAAGTAGGATCCGCTGCTGCTGTGAATAGTACGTCAGTTGATGAGTTCAGTGCTGTTTCGGCCGAGTCCTGAATGACACCGATGATAAAGCCAATCGCCACCACTTGCATGGCAATGTCATTTGGAATGCTAAACAAGCTTGCCGCCAATGGAATCAGGAGCAGTGAACCACCAGCAACACCAGACGCTCCGCACGCGCTAATCGTTGCGACTAGGCTCAATAAAAGCGCTGATGCAAATGAGACTTCGATACCGAGCGTATGCGCCGCTGCAAGCGTTAACACATTGATCGTAATCGCCGCGCCCGCCATATTAATCGTCGCGCCAAGTGGAATCGTCACTGAATACGTGTCTTCATGTAGGCCCAGTTTGCGCGCAAGGTTCATGTTGACTGGAATATTGGCCGCTGAGCTGCGAGTAAAGAAAGCGGTAATCCCTGATTCACGCAAGCAGGTGAATACCAGTGGATAAGGATTTTTGCCTGTCTTGATCAGTACGATAATAGGGTTGGCAACTAAAGCAATGAACAGCATACAACCGACCAGTACTAATAAAATACGCGCATACCCTGCTAGAGAGGCAAAGCCTGTCTCAGCGACGGTATTAGCGACCAAACCTAAGATACCAAAAGGCGCTAGGGCAATGATCCATTTCACCACTTGTGAGATGGCATCAGAAAAATCATTGACCACGGCACGCGCGGTATCGCTGGCTTGACGTAGAGCAAAGCCGATGATAATTGCCCATGCCAAAATACCAATGTAATTGGCTTCAGCAATCGCACTAACCGGATTGGCAACCAAATTCATAAGCAGGTTAGTCAACACTTCTTTGAGGCCTGCTGGTGGTACCTGCTCAATCGTCGCATTTACTAAGACCAGCTCAGTTGGGAATAAAAAGCTGGCTCCTACCGCGGTGAGCGCCGCCAAAAAAGTGCCAAACATGTACATAATAAGCACTGGTTTGACATAAACTTCATTACCACTGCGGTGTTGGCTAATGGCGGCCATGACCAAAACGAATACCAATACTGGTGCAACTGCTTTTAGCGCGCCAACAAACAGTGTGCCCAACAGTCCCAATGCAATACCGATGCTTGGTGCTAGCCAACCAATTATCACACCCAGTACCAAACCAATAATAATCAGCGGTACCAGCCCTATACGCTGGTACATCGCAATCAATGAACGCATCTATACACCCTCGAGTTAGTCAATAAATAAGAAATTTATAACGAAAATAGACAAAGAATCGATGGATGGTAGCATTTTTTAAGATAAGCGCCTACCTCTAACCCCTACCTGCTTAGGCCGATAGGACTCAGAAAAAAAGCGTAGGACTTGGTATGAGGGAAACTGGACGGCTTTTTTTAAAATACAGACGTTTTAAAGCTGTATATTTTAAACTTTAAAGTGGGTCAGCTCATAGTCCAATTGTTGATAAACTTTGTACTTGTGACGACCTTCTTGCACGCTGTTAGGGTCAGGTTTTATCAGCTCAAGCACCCGAGTAGGCTGTGCATTGGCTGCTGCCATCACGCTTGTGACAGGCTGCACCGTAGTATTAAGTACAATACCTCTAAAATCGGCTGGCATACGACTGCCAAGCAAAACAGGCGCTAATGTTTTGTGAGTGTCTGTTATATCAGGATCAGCGGCTTCAGTATGAGCGTCTAGAAGGCGTTGATGCGGTATAAAGCTTGTCGCTTCTTGTGCCCATAGGGCGTCATCAAGCGTCGACAGTAGTGTCTCATCTTCTACCAGTATCAGCACCGACTGAGAGCTTTTATTGATCGCGGTTTGGGTCAGCTGACAAATAAAGCCCAAGAAATCTTGGGCTTTACTCTCGCTTAAAACATAAAAGCTAATGTTCATAAAATGATTGTCATAAAGTGGTTTTTCATGAGTTCATTAAGCCATATTTACACTGTTTTTTAAATACTGCATAAATAGGGGGACAGGACGACCGGTTGCGGCTTTATCTTTACCTGAGTTCCACGCTGTGCCAGCGATGTCTAAATGTGCCCACGCTTGACCTTCTTCGACAAAACGCGACAAGAAGCAGGCGGCAGTCACAGAGCCTGCGCCTTTCCCGCCAATGTTTTGAATGTCAGCGATGGGTGAGTCAAGCTGTGCTTGATACTCATCATCCATTGGCATGTGCCAAATGAGATCGCCTGATAGATTACTGGCATTTTCAAGATCAAACAATACGTCTTCATCGTTACTAAACACTGCTGAGCGTACGTGCCCTAAAGCAACCACACAGGCACCGGTCAAGGTAGCAACATCAATAATGGTTTTTGGTTGATAGCGCTGCACGTAGCATAGTGTGTCGGCCAGTACCAAGCGACCTTCAGCATCCGTGTTTAAGATTTCCACTGATTTGCCGTTCATGGCTTTGACGATATCACCAGGACGGGTAGCATCACCTGATGGCATGTTTTCCGCACAAGCAAGCGCACCAACGACATTGATCGGTAGACGCGCTTCACACAAGGCTTTAATCGTACCTAGGACTGATGCTGAACCGCCCATATCAAACTTCATCTCATCCATGGCCGCGCCTGGTTTGATTGAAATACCGCCTGAGTCAAAGGTGACCCCTTTACCGACTAAGACGATAGGGGCGTCGTCGTTAGCAACGTCCGTAGTGGTATCACTGTTTTTACTTGCCTTTTTAGACGCTTTTTTGGTCGGCAATTTATCCGCCAGTGCTTTTAGGCCACCGGTCGCTTTTGCGCTGTTAGTCACATTACTAGCGTTGTTAGCATTGGCACTAAATGCTGATTTACCTTGATATTCCATCAAGACAAGTTTGCCTTCTTTAGTAGAGCCTTGCGCTACCGCTAAGAAGCAATCCATACCCAGCGCTGACATCTCGTCTTCGCCCAGTACCGTGACGTTTAAGAGATCCGGATAGGTTTTTGCCAGTTCTTGCGCTTGTTCTGCCATATAAGCTGGGAAGCAGATGTTACCTGGCTCGTTAGCAACGTCACGGGTCAGGCTTTGGCCAGCAAAGACCGCTTGAGCAAACGCTAGCGTCTCTTGCAATGACTTATCAGCCAGTAAGTAGATATCGGTTAACACAGGCGTTTTTTGCTCAGACTTGTATTTATCAAAACGATAACTCGCTGCCAATAAATTAAGCGCAAACTGGCCAAATTGATTGTCTTCTAAGGCATCATCCAAAGCAACGGTAATAGAGTCGACGCGCTTTTGCGTGCTTTGATAAATGGTATTGGCAATTTTTTGCAATCCGCTTTGGCTAAGCTTATCAAGACTACCAACACCCACCAACAATAGCTGTACTGGATTTTGCTTCGTGGTCTTTTTGTCACCCGCTAAGGCATAATCAGCCACAGTTTCGCAGGCTTTACCATTAAAATGTGAGACGTCAATCAACTGCTCAATTCGCGTTTGGTAATCGCTTAAGACTGATTCGGCCAAGATATTTTTCTTATCATCGACTAAGACGACAAGGCAAGCCGCGTCTTTGCTTTTGGCTTCTTTTTTGAGTATTTTTTGCGTGTGCGTTTTTGGTAAAGTTTGGGTTAATTTAATATTCATATAATTATCCTTATTAGAGTTATGAAAATAGCAGAATTTATGTAATGGATTATCTCTGTTAAATCATTTGACTTATTAAGCCACCACCGTAGTGTAGCATATTGCGAGGTGGGTGCGCAGTGAGCACGCCTTAGCTAATACATTTGAGCAAGTCTGCTATGCCAATTTACGCTATTCTTCTCGTGGTCAATGATAAGAAGGGTAAACAAATCTTTCTACAGTAAATATAGTAAAAATCTAACAGAAAAAACTCGCGTCACTTAACGTAGTGTATGTTTTAAGCGGGCTTTATGACACTTATTATCGGTTATTTTTATGATGTTCTCAGTAAAATGTAAGCAATGATTCAAACACATTTCACAGCCATTTTTTACCAAAATATGCTAGGATTAGCGGTTATCTTTATCGCTAATATTTATACGGTGTGGCTAATTAGTAGCCCAGTTGTTTTTACGCCTGTTTAACTATCTGCTAGAACAGCTCTGGGTTGATAGTTCTCATAATTGTGCTTGAGTCTGCCCCTAGCCGATCAATAAACCTGCGATGAATCGTGCGAATACCAACCTTTTTTTTAAGAGTGCCTATTGTGATATTACGCCGCTACATGACTCAACAAGTTGCCTCAACGACCGCTTTGGTATTGGGGTTTTTAGTGGTGATGATGCTTGGCGGGCGGTTGATCCGTTACTTTGGTATTGCGGCAGAGGGCAACCTAGATATCAGCTTGTTATTTACGATTATTGGTTATAATTTGCCGTATTTTTTAGAGTTAATCCTGCCGTTAGCGTTTTTTATCGCGTTGATGCTCGTGTTTGGGCGTTTGTACGTGGATCAAGAAATGGCAGTGATCAATGCCAGCGGCGTGTCGAGGGGTAAGCTTGCCCGCTTGATGACGCCCCTGATACTGGTACTGTTTGTCGGTGAAGCGGCGCTGTCCATCGTCGGTAAACCGTGGGGCGTGCGTTCATCTGAGGCTGTTTGGCAACAGCAAGCGTTGACCAGTGCGTTTGACTTAATTCGTCCCAATGAGTTTATCAGTAGCGGCAATTATCATTTGTATGTGGGTAGTTTGAGCGATGATAAAAAGCAGTTGCAAGATGTGATACTCATCCAATCTGAACCGAACCCAAAAGGGTCCGCTGATAAAAGTACCGCTGTTGATGTCAATAATCGTATTGATCCCGAGACTGCCGAGCAATTAAATATTCCAGAGTTACCAAACGCGTGGGTCAACAATAACGCTATCAGTAAAGACACCATTACTTTAGCCAAACGCGCTGAACAAGTAGACACAGGTGATAGCGGTGTGACCCAATTAGACTTATTCCAAGGTCGGCGCTATGAGGTCGCCGCGGGTAGTCTAAAGTATAATCAAGTGGGCTTTGATCGCTATCGAATCACCTTGATTGAATCATCGAAAGAAGTCATCACAGAAGACAATATCGAGACTCAAGCGATTGGACCATTGTGGCAGACAGCGACTGGTAGTGCCCAAGTAGCGAGTAGTGACAATGCGTTGCGTGCCGCCCAAGGTGAGCTTGGTTATCGCTTGGCGCTACCTTGGTTGATGATTCTTGCACCTATGCTGGCGGTGCCACTGGCACAAGTGCGCCCCCGCCAAGGCCGTTGGTTGCGTCTGTTTCCCTCTATTTTGTTATTTGTTAGCTGCGCGCTGGGTATTATTTCGCTCAAAAATGCGGTCAGTAAAGGCAGTGTCAGTGTGTGGGCCTATGCGTGGTTTATTGTAGGATTTATGGCGTTGGCGCTTTATCTGAACTGGGGAAGCCGTGTACAGCATCGGTTGCGCTTTCGCAAACCAGAAAACGACCCTTTACCAACGGTTGATCATCAAAGCAGTGGCTCACAAGGAGGGCGGTCTTAATGCGTTCTTTATTTGCAAAATCACCGGCTACTGATCAGCTTGCGCAAAAACCGACCAACTTAAAAGTGTTAAGTCGTTATGTCAAACGCAACGCGCTGCTTGCTATTATCGCCGCGGTCTTAGGTCTGTGGGCGTTACAGTTGGTTTTCTCTTATTTATCAGAGCTTGATTCGTTAGATGAGAGCTACACGATGAGTGAGGCGATCAAGTATATCTTTTATCGCTCCCCCTACTTTTTAGAGCAGTTTATCCCAACGGGTGCGTTACTGGGTGCGGTGGTAGGTTTGGGTTTGCTCGCCAATAAAAGTGAGCTGGTGGTGATGCGCGCCGCTGGAGTGAGCGTGTATCGTATTGTCGGCTGGGTGCTACAGCCTGCTTTGCTCTTTGTCCTGTTAGCGCTGGCTATCAATCAGTTTGTCTTACCGCACTCCAATCAGTTGGCGAAAGAGATTAATGAGGAGGACAGCAGTTCGTTGGTCACGTCGGTACGCGGTTATTGGACACTGCAGCCGCGCTTTGAGCGCTCAGAGGGTGGCGATACCAAGCCTGATGGCAGCGATATTTTGTATATCGACTATGCTGATGTCGAAGGCAATATCGGTGAAGTCAAGCGTTGGCATTTAGATAATGACGGGAATTTGCAAACGGCCGTCCACGCTGAAGGTGGGCAGTATATCGGCCGCGAACCTATAGATGCTAATAACAGCAAACCGAGCGAGCAGTATCGTTACGAGTGGCAGCTGAACAACATGACCAAACTCACCATCAACCAAGGGTTTGACAGTAGCCAAGCCATCTCACCATCTGATACGTTAAGCCTGCCATTTGCCCCTGAGTCTGTATATTTGCTCACGCGCAAGGCAGAGGATTTGTCATTGACCCAGTTGTATGAGCATCGTCAGTTTATGCGTCAGCAAGGTCAACGCTCTTTGAGCCATGAGTTGGCATTTTGGCAAAAGCTGTTATCGCCGTTGTCTATTTTATCTTTGGTGATTGTGGCTTGCTCATTCGTGTTTGGTTCGCTACGAACGCACAGTCTGGGTTTGCGTATCGTTGTGGCATTACTGTTCGGCTTGCTGTTCAGTTATATACAAGACTTGGTGGGCTTTGTCTCGCTCGCGACTGGATTTTCGCCGTTATTTATGGTGCTGTTACCGATTGTTGTTAGTGCGGTATTGGGTGGTTATTTACTCAAGCGGCAAATGTAGTAGCCATAAAAAAGCCCGCCAAAACATGTGTGTTTTGGCGGGCTTTTGCTTGTTCGGTTTTTAAACGTTTAGGCCGTCAAAAAATTAATCTTTGGTCGCCATGGTAATCGTATAAGTCTTGCCTTGTTTGATCTTTTCGCTATTGCCAAACACTTCGGTAAATGAGCGCTTCATAAACTGGCGCAAGCCATTAATCGTCACCACATAAAAACGCCCGCCTTGACGCATCCGCGCATAGGCATCGAGGAAGTATAAGTAATGCTGCTCTTTGCCGACTTTGGCAGGCAAGTTTGACATGACAAGGCTAAAGTCTTTGTCTTTTGCCACATGGTTAAAGCCATTAGATAAATGCACATCGACATTTTTTAGACCGTTTTTTTCGCAATTACGGCGCGCATATTCTACCGCCATAAAGTCTTTATCAATCAGTGTGTGCTGACCATTTGGACACTCACGCGCGGCTGTCATACCAAGCACACCATAGCCGCAGCCCAAATCTATCGAATCATCATCCGCTTGAAAGTCCACATAATCGAGCAGCATCAGGCTGCCATCATCGAGCTTTTGCGGCGAAAAAATGCCCCAGGTGGTTGAAAAATCAAATGGCTTACCCAGCACGTCTTGGCGAAAGTGAATGTCTTCGCGCCAATGTTCGGCGTTTTTTAATAAGTCAGCAGGCGGTCTATGGCTCATGGAATTCTCAAATATAGATAAGTAAAAAGGCTGCGCGGCCCAATCAGACAGTGTGCATATGATGACGCACATTATTAAGGGTATTGTAGCGAGAAACGGGCAGGTTTGCAGCTATGGATTGAGAGAATTGTATTTCTACAAATGCAAGAAGAGCCAATCGTGCCTGTTGTTTGTATCTGTCACTCTGAGCGGGACGGTTGGACGTAAAGGACACTTATAGAAAAGTCCTCTTTAAGGGATTTTCTCTTGCGAACCTAACGAAGCAGTGCTTCTTTTTAACGGTTCTCACCCTCTCGGATGATGTGCTGCGTGCAATTTCTGCAACCTCGCCGTTGCCACATGGGTATAAATTTGTGTCGTTGATAGATCACTGTGCCCCAATAACAATTGCACGCTACGCAAGTCCGCCCCATGATTTAGCAGGTGAGTGGCAAAGGCGTGCCGTAAGGTATGCGGCGATAGCTCTTTGTCAATACTGGCAACTTTGGCGTATTTTTTGAGCAAATACCAAAAGTTCTGCCGCGTCATATAGCCACCTTGCGCGGTCAAAAACACCGCTTGGCAATTACCTGATTTTAAGTGCGCAATCAAATCGCCACGCCCATGAGACAGATAATCTTCTAGCGCATCGCTAGCATATTCGCCTAAGGGCACCAGTCGCGTTTTATTACCTTTCCCCGTGATTTGTAACCAGCCAGAATTGAGATTGACTTGCTCAAGCGAGAGATTAATCAATTCGCTGACGCGCAGACCGCAAGCATAGAGTACCTCTAGCATGGCTTTGTCGCGTAGTCCGAGGGCGGTGCTGGTATCGGGTGCAGCGAGTAGATTATCGACATCCGCTTCGCTCAAATCTTTCGGTAGCGGACGACCAAGCTTTGGACTTTTGATACGCTCACAGGGGTTGTCTTCACGCAGATTGCTAGCGATCATCCATAAATAAAACTGACGCAGGCTTGAGAGCATGCGCGCTTGGGTACGTGGGGTTTTGCCGTCCCGTGCAACAAAGGAGAGACAGTGCAGCACATCGTCAGGCTGCCAGCGGGTCAAAGCGATAGGATTGGTTAATTCACAAGCGCGCAAATCACGGACATAAGCGTTACGAGTACGCGTCGCTAGACCACGCGCCAGCATAGCTTGACGAAACTCAGTCATGTAGCTAGGCTCATCATCTTCTACCGCCAAGGCTTTCGGTTGTCGCTGTTGTACGGCGCGATCACGACTCATAAGACAATACTCAGAGGATGGCTAAAACAGGGAATGGCTAAAAATTGACAGTAAATCAATGTCAGAAAGAAAAAATTAAGCGTTTTTTTTCTTAACCAAATAACGATAAAGCGTGCCATTCGTAGGCTCATCATTATCGTCAGCGACCGTGATTTCATCAGGATCTATATCCAAGCTCACCTTTTCAGCGAGGGTTTCTTGATGGACAAGCGTGTGCCCTAAGTGACGACAAAAATTAGGAATATCACGGGTGGTGGCCGGATCAGTGGCCAGTATTTCAATCACATCACCGCCATCCGCTTGACGAATGGTGCGATGCAGCATCATGACAGGCTCAGGACAGATCAGTCCTTGAGTGTCTAAATGATGGTTGATAGCCGTTTGCGCGATAGAAGTAGTCATAATGGTAATTTTGAATCAATAAAGTTAAGTTTAAAATACAAGAGTAATGCACAGACGTGCTTTTAGGCGCGTACTTTATGTCTCTTCGACAATGTCAGAGTCCTCTTGTACTTCTAAATAGTTAAAGAAGCGCTTAAAAGTCACTTTGAATAAAAACGCCACACCCAGCCAAGATGCTAGACCGAGCCACACCGTGTCGGCAAATAATAACCCGCCGATCAAGATAATGGTCGACACGCCAATGCTCAGCGCAATCATCGACGGTTGATTCAGACGATAACGATAAATGACTAAGGCATCATAAACAGTAATAGGAATCGTGAGCGCAACCAACGCATAGGGCAAATTATAAAACAATTGATAAAGCAGCTGATTGCCATGGAACGCTTTAACACTGGCAATGGTACCAAAGACCACAAAAGCGAAGAGAGCGGCATAAATGAGATAAATCGCTATCTGGTTTACACGCTGGGCACCTTTAATACGAGCGATGGCAAGCGGGGCAAAGCCGTGTTGCGACTTATTTTGCAAGGATTGGTCTGAGACAGTGGTCATAGTAATCAGTCATGTATCCGTTTAGAGTTACGACCTATCAGAAAATAGCCGTGTTGTGTGGAACGTTAGAAAAACTGGTCACTCAATTAATCTGCTTTGATGGCATCAATGGCAAGACTGGTATTAGGATCAGCAAAATAGGTCGACATCAAGATACACGCAGAGATGTCATCAATCGGCGCGCGCTCATGCTTAATCCAGCCGTTTTCCCACGCTATTTCCCTGGCAGCGACTGAGGTTAAGCGCTCATCACACAGAGATACCGTTACCGGTAAATGCTGCTCCATGATTCTATGGGCTAAGCGGCGGGCGAACTTGTGTGCCCGTTTTGAGAGCATGGAGCTGCTACCATCCATATTTAGTGGTAACCCCACCACCACTTTTGCCACGCCCCACACTTTAATAATGCCCAGTAAGTTGTCCCAATCTGGTTGACCATTGTTCATCGCTAGGATATCAAAGGCACGTGCGGTCTCGGTAATGGTGTTACCCAGCGCCATGCCCATCTTTTTGACGCCATAATCTAAGGCCAAGACCAGATGCGGTTTGACGGCTGGTGCAGCGATGCTACTAGCCCCCATCTCTGAGCTATCTTCGCTATCTGTTATAGGAGTACGGTCTACCATCATAAAGGATGTTACCTATTTTTATGTCTGTATTCATAGAGAATACGATATTAAGCGTGTCCGATATCGCTGCTAAGATAGTCAAAATTCACGCCAATCTTATCAGCGGCAATCTGCCAACGTTCTTCAAACGGTGTGTCAAACAACAAATTCAAATCGGCTGGGCACACCAGCCAGTCGCCGCTATCTAGTTCTTGTTCAAGCTGTTTTTGGCCCCAACTGGCATGACCCAAGCACAGCTGATAATGACCCACACCTTGACCTGCCGCGATCCGTTTAAGAATATCTTGGCTTGTCGTAATACAGACATTTTCTGAAATAGCAAAAGAAGAGGCCCATTCTGGCTGACCTGTGTGTAAGACAAAGCCAACCTCAGGGTACATAGGCCCACCTTCTAATGCCAGATCCTCCATCACTTGCGAGTCAGTCACCTCAATATTTAAGTCTTCTAAGAGTTTGCCCACGCGAGATTGCTCTAGCGGACGATTGACCATAAGACCTAGTGCCCCATGCTTATCATGACGACAAATATAGATTAAGGCCTGCTCAAACCTTGGGTCTGATAGCTCTGGCGCCGCGATTAAGAAGTGATGGGTCAAATTAGCTTTAGACATAGAGACAAACGCAACCTAATAATAAAGGTGAGAGACCACTATATGGCGATAATGAGTAGAAAATCAACCAAAGCAAATATTTATCAGTGGCTAGATCATAAGTAGAGGCAACTGACTTTTATTTAACATCGGTCAATAAACTACGGGCATGATCACGAGTGACGTCAGTGATGGTGACGCCGCCTGACATGCGTGCCAGCTCATCGACTTGCGCATTGTCTGTCAATATTAACAGCTCACTCTCTGTCTGCTCTTGATGATGTTTTTGCACCAAGATATGCTGATGCGCTTGCGCGGCCACTTGTGCTTGGTGCGTAATGGCGAGCAGTTGCTGCGTTTGCCCAAGCGCCCGTAACAGCTCACCGACCACTTGTGCTGTACCGCCGCTGATACCGACATCCACCTCATCAAATACCAGCATGGGCTTGGCGGCATTGTTGTCGGCATTGGTCGCTTGCATGACTTGCATCACTAGCGCCATGCGTGACAACTCACCCCCGGAGGCGATTTTATGTAGTGGCTGCATCGGCATACCCACATTGGCACTAAATAGTAAGTCAATATCAAAGCAGCCTTGCGCATTATACTGGCTCGGATCGGCTTTTTTGGTAAAGACGAATTCACAGCGCGCGTTGGGCAGGGCGAGGGGTTGCAGCTGTTTGATCAGTTGTTTGCTGACGACTGGCGCGGCCTTCGAGCGTGCCTTGTTCAATTGTGTGGCCAACGCCAAATAGTCTTGCCAAGCTTGTTCGATTTGCGACGCCATCGCGTCACTGCTTGGCTCGTTTTCTAATTGTTCTAACTGCGCTTGCCAGCTCTGTGCTTCATTAATCAATGCGCCCGCTGGCAAATTATGCTTGCGCGATAATCGGTGCCCTAGGCTGATTAAACTGTCTAGTGTTTGTAAGCGCTCAGGGTCAGGCAGTTGCTGCTCTGCATAGTCTGAGAGTAGCGCCGTCACCTCCGTAATTTGCTGCTGTGCTAAATGCAGTTGCTCAGACGCTTGCTCAAAGGTTTGGCTGACGCTTATTTGATGATCACAGAGCTTGATCGCTTGACCTAGCAGGGTCATGACATCTGGTTCGTCGGTGTCATTATCTAGTAGATGCAAACCATGACTGGCCTCCGTCATCAGTGCTTCAATGTTAGACAGCTCTTCGTGCTCCGCTTCGACATCTGCATAGTCAACGGCCAGTAACGGTGCAATATCAGCAAGTTGGCTTTGTAGCAGTTGGATGCGATCTTGACGTTGCGATTCACGGCTGGCGATATCATCAGCCTGACGTTTAAGCTTTTGATACTGCTGATAGCTGCTTGCGGTTTGCGCAGCAAGAGGAGATATCTGCGCCATTTCATCCAGCCATTGCACCACAAACTGCGGCTTGAGTAAGGCTTGCTGGGCATGTTGGCTATGAATATTGACCAGTAATGATCCCAAGCTTTTTAATTCAGCGAGGCTCACTGGCGTACCATTTAACCACGCTTTTGAGCGGCCAGTGTTACTCAGTTGCCGACGAATCAACACTTCAGGCTCTTCTAGTGGTCTGTCATTTTTTGCAAACCAATCAGCAACAACCGGATTGTTTTCTACATCAAACTGCGCATAAATATCTGCGTGCGTGGCGCCATGTCTGACCATCGCGCTATCTGCGCGTTCGCCTGCACATAAGGAAAGCGCATCCAGTAATAATGACTTGCCAGCACCCGTCTCACCGGTGATGACATTAAAGCCTCCAGCAATATTCAGCTCATGCTGAGCGATTAACGCAAATTGATGTAAAGTTAATGATACGAGCATCAACGCCTCTCATGACAGACAATGAGCCTCACGTAGAAGGCTGGCATGTCACATCTAAAATAGGATGAATAAAAGAATAAAATGAGTCAATTAATCGGGATAAATAGATACATGGGATTGGCAAATATTATGGTGTTAAATACTTTTAAATACAAATACTAAAGGCAATGAATAAGATAAAATGACGTGATAAGACTACCATAAAATCCTCAAAGAGGGGCCATTCTTAGTCATCATGATGTGATCTACACGATGTACAAATTTAGCCAGTCAGCGATAGTACCGTCTTACATAGAGCGCGCACCTGAATAACACAGCTCCTTAAAAAGTCTGTGAGTCAGACATCACAAGTAGAATTTACTGGTCGCTTTAACAAACTTTATAGATATAATGTGGTAGCATAATCTCACATAATGATAAACTCTTACCACTGGATTTATGCATCCTTCTATATGACAACGAGTCATAATCTCGTAAAATTAGAACGGTATCGTTGGAGGGGTATGCAACTGGGTCCTTGTATCAGCATGTTTTCATAGAACCTGCCTCTATGATGAAAGCATAGGTGTTTCACATAAAAGCAAGCGGCATCTAAGCCCGCGCGCTTCTTTAAAATGCACACGCTAGCTGACTGAAGTCAGTTACTTATTTTTTAGTTTTGCCATAATTATTTGATAAGGAAGCCACTATGACAGCGGCGCAATTTACGAATGTTACCGTCAATGCCCAGGCGACAATATCTTATGATGGTCGTTGTTCAAGCCATACCATCATGTTTGAGGACGGCCGCCATAAAACGTTGGGTGTTATTTTGCCTTGTGACAACTTGGTTGACCATTATCACTTTAGTACCAACACCTCTGAACGTATTGAGATCATCAGCGGGGAGTGTGAGGTGAAAATAAATGGTGATGAAGAGTTCAGCTATTATCGTGCTGGCCAGTCATTCGTGGTCGAAGGGAATAGTGGATTTAATCTACGCACCGAAGAAATTGTTCAGTATATTTGCCATTTAGAAGGCTGATAGAACTGACAGTAATAGGGCGTTAAACGCTTGCATCACTGATGTCCCATAATAGCCATAACGTCCTCAAGAAATAAACAATATCGAATTGGTGTTGTTTATTTCTTTTTTTATTGGCTGACATTTTTGCTAACCAGTCATCGATTAGTTGGTACAATTACCGCTAACCCTCTTTTTACTTTATCGCATTGCGCGATATCCACTTATATTCAGTAGGCCTATTATGGCAAAACCCATTTATTTTTATGGTATTCACGCGATTGATGCCTTACTTGACCATCGCCCTCTTGATGGGCTGAGCTTATTTGTACAGCAAGGGCGCGAGAGCGATAGCCATGTAAAAAGCATCATGGCACAAGCTGATGCCAATGGTATCAGTATTCAGTCGGCGCAAAAAGATAAGCTCACTCAGTTGTGTGGTAGCCCGCAACATCAAGGCGTCGTACTGCATGCTCGTCCGTTGGGCTTCGCTGATGGAGGCTTGCTTGACACGATTGCTGGACGTGAGCAGTGCTTATTGTTGGTACTCGATCAAATCACCGATGCGCATAATTTTGGGGCTTGTTTGCGTACCGCTGTGGCGATGGGTGTGGATGCAGTTGTTTGTCCAAAACATCATGCAGCAAGCCTGACGCCAACCGTGGCCAAAGTGTCTGTTGGCGCGGCAGAAATGATGCCGATTGTCAGCGTCACCAATTTGGCCCGTACGCTCGCACAAATCAAACAGGCAGGCGTGTTTGTCTTCGGTACCGCACTGAGTGCTGATGCCAAACCGATACATGCCGCCGATTTGACAGGCAAGACGGCAATCATTATGGGCTCAGAAGGAGAGGGCATGCGCCGCCTGACCACCGAGAGCTGTGATGAGCTGGTTTATATCCCCATGTCAGGGAATGAGCATGGCAACCTACAAAGTCTCAATGTGAGTGTTGCCACGGGTATGGCGTTATACGAGGTCAATCGACAGCGTACTTTAGCTGCTGGGCAAGTATAAGATACTCTTGATGTAACGGTTCTAGTTGTAAGTAAAGAGCGTCAAGGTCACTCTCATTGAGTATGACGTTATCCGCATGACGGTTGCGCTCTTCACGGCTCAGCTGATTCACCATAATGGCTTTAATTTTCTGTACGCTTTGCTCATCACGCTGACTGGCACGCGCCAGCTGCGTGTCCTCGGTGGCGTCCATCACTAAAATACGTTGGCATAAGTTAGCAAGCCCTGCCTCCGCAGCTTCAATGAGCAGGGGTGCTGACAACACCACATAAGGTGATGTGCTCGCTGCCAACTGGGCTTTTGCCGTCTCGCGTATCGCTGGATGCGTGATTGCTTCTAATTCAATCAGTGCTTCAGGATGGGTGAAAACATGCGTTCTTACCGCCGCGCGGTTCATCGATCCATCACCATTTAATACCCAGTCGCCAAATTTTCTTTGGATTTTGCGTAAGGTCGGACTGCCTTTTGCAACGATTTCATGGGCAATGACATCAGCATCAATAATATCGATGCCTTGTTCAGCGAACCAAGCACTGGCAGCGGATTTGCCGCTACCAATACCCCCTGTCAATCCGACTACTAATGTCTTGTTTTGCTTTTGGGGTGTTTGTGGCTCATGAGAATAAGGTGAAGCGTTGTTTTTTGACATAATGGTGACTTATCTGACGGATAGTATAGTGATAACAGTGTTAAAGTGAGCGAATATTGTGCTGACTATTCGTTGACTTATAGGGGAGCGCTCTGACGTGTGTTCAACAGGCACTTAAACAAAGCGTTTTAGTAAGTATACATACCAAGATACCAGCTGACGATATCTGAGCCATATAATAACGCAATGATACCAGCAATCGCGATATAAGGACCAAAAGCGAAAGGTCGACTCTCACCCTGTTTTTTCATTAAAATAAGCCCAACGATAGACCCTAGCAAGGATGACAGTAAAATAATCAACGGCAGCATCAGTGGCCCAAGCCACGCTCCCAGCACGGCCAATAACTTAAAATCCCCTTGTCCCATACCGTGTTTTTTAGTAATTAGGTAAAACACCTTAACCACTATCCACAACGATAAAAACCCAAGCAATAATCCCCAAATCGACTGAGTGGGCGAGACAAACCAACCTTGTGAATTGACTGCCAAGCCCAAACCCGCTAGAGGAAAGGTGAGGCGATCGGGTAGGAGCTGCGTATCAAAATCAATGCCTGTTAAAGCAATAAGCGTCCATACTAAGACTAATGCTGACAAGCCAGTAGCATTAACGCCAAATTGATAAATAACCAGCACCGATAGCAGCGCAGTGGTCAGCTCAACCAAAGGATAGCGCAGACCGATAGCCGCTTTGCAATCTGAACAACGCCCGCGTAGTAGCAACCAACTTACTAAGGGGATATTCTCATACCACCTGATTTTATGCGCGCAATGCGGGCAGCGCGAGGCTGGCCGGCTCAAAGTAATAGGTTGATCGTTTGTGACAATACTAGCAAGGGGCAGGGTATGTTTGCGCGGCATGTCTGCTTGTTCAGTCATAAACTGGCTGCACTCTTGCCGCCAGCTATAGACCATCATCAGGGGGATACGGTGAATCACCACGTTCAAAAAACTGCCAACACAAATACCTAGTAGACCAAACACGACCAAAGCTAGCGCAGTATTGTCTTGGAGTAATTGTATAAATTGCATCAAATCGTTATCCTACCACTGAGCCCATTTGGAATATTGGCAAGTACATAGCAATCACTAAGCCACCGACCAATACCCCTAATACCGCCATAATCAGTGGTTCCATTAAGCTGGTTAAGCCATCCACCGCATTGTCGACTTCGTTTTCGTAATATACCGCCACTTTGTCTAGCATTTCTTCTAAGCTACCAGATTCTTCACCAATCCCGACCATTTGAATGGCCAAGCTTGGGAATAAATTGGTTGAGCGTATGGCGAACTGTAGTTGCTGACCGGTCGCGACATCATTTTTAATTTGCTGAATGGCGTTATAAAATACCACATTATTTGCCGCCCCCGCAGTCGAGTCTAAGGCGTCAATAAGTGGTACACCCGCCGCAAAAGTCGTAGACAGCGTACGAGCGAAACGGGCAATGACGGCTTGATAAGCAATATTGCCAAATATCGGTGCTTTTAATACCACGCGATCCAAAAAATCACGGAATTTTTTAGAGCGTTTTTTGGCTTCTGCAAAGCCGATAATGGCGCCACCAATGACGACGATCAAAATAAACCACCACGCTTGCATCCACTCAGACATACCCACCACCATTTGCGTGAACGCTGGCAGCTCTGCCCCAAAGGACGCAAATAGGTCTGAAAACACTGGCACTACTTTTATAAGCAAAATGATGGTAACAATGATGGCCACCACAACAACCGCAATAGGGTATTTCATGGCTTTTTTAATTTTCGCTTTGAGTAACTCGCTTTTTTCTTTATAGGTAGCAACCCGTTCGAGCATAGTCTCTAACGCACCTGATTGCTCACCAGAATCCACGAGTGAACAAAAGAGGTCATCAAAATAACGAGGGTGTTTACGTAGCGCAGACGCAAAAGTTCCCCCTGCTTCAATATCGGCTTTGATTTGCAGCACCAAGTCTTTCATACTTGGATTGTCAAGGGAGTCGGCGACAATCTCAAAAGACTGGGTCAGTGGTACGCCCGCTTTCATCATCGTGGCCAATTGCCGAGCAAAAATAGCAATATCAATAGGTTTGATGGATTTTTTGAAGGTATAGAGGGGTTTGGGCTTTTTCTTAATGCCTTTGACGGTAATACCTTGTTTACGCAAGGTTGCTTTGGCCAACTCTAAACTACGACTGGTGGTTTCCCCTTTCACTTTTTGCCCGCGCCGGTTTACCCCCTCATAGACAAAGTCTAACAGCATATCGGTCTTAGCTTTTGCCATGTTACTACCCTCAAAAACTGTCTCATTGGACATTACTTAGTATGAACGGACAGTTAGCCAATAATGTTTAGTGCGTCTACTTTATTTTAGCGTAAAAAACCAGTGTCCATCTGTTTTATTTTTAAGTACATCTGGTCGAGGTGACTGCTAGCGCATAAAAGTCAGCGCTGATACCACTAAAACCTCACAAACGGTGAGGTTGTTTTTACTTTGAAATGACAACTATTCAGAGGTGACCCGCATCATCTCTTGAATACTGGTGACACCTTGGAGTACCTTTAAAATGCCAGAGCGGCGCAAGTCCCGAAAGCCGTTTTTGAGTGCCGCGTCTTTGATGTCTATAGCGTTACCGTCTTCCATGATAATTCGCGAAATATCTGGACTGACTTTCATCACCTCGTAAATACCCACACGCCCTTTATAACCTTCGCGGCACTCGTTACAGCCGACGGGCTCATAAATCACATTGTCTGTATTGTCCAAGTCAGCATCCTGAAAACCGAGCTCAAGCAGGCTTTGCCGAGGCACATTGATAGGTTTTTTGCAGTTTTTACACAAACGGCGTGCTAAGCGCTGAGCGATGACCAAATTGACTGACGTCGCAATATTAAAGGAAGCCACACCCATATTACGCAGACGCGTCAAGGTCTCAGGTGCCGAGTTAGTGTGCAAGGTAGAAAGTACCATATGGCCTGTCTGCGCAGCTTTAATCGCAATTTCCGCCGTTTCAAGGTCACGAATCTCACCAACCATCACAATATCAGGATCTTGTCGCAGAAAGGACTTGAGCGCATTGGCAAAGGTCAACCCCACTTTAGGATTGACGTTGACCTGATTGATGCCTTCTAGATTAATCTCAACTGGGTCTTCGGCGGTTGAGATATTGGTTGCCCCCGTATTTAAAATATTGATACCTGTATAAAGAGAGACGGTCTTACCCGAGCCGGTAGGGCCCGTGATGAGGAGCATGCCTTGCGGTTTATGCAGTGCTTCTAAAAACATCTCTTTTTGGTCAGGCTCATACCCCAATGCTTCAATACCGAGCATGGCTGATGAGGGATCCAAAATACGCAGAACAATTTTTTCACCAAACAAGGTCGGCAAAGAGTTGACCCGAAAATCAACGGCTTTATTTTTAGACAGTTTTAGTTTGATACGTCCATCTTGCGGCACGCGGCGCTCCGAGATGTCCATTTGTGACATCACCTTTAGACGTGCGGCGATTTTTCCCGCCAACTGTACGGGCGGGTTGGCCATTTTTTGCATCACGCCATCGACACGAAAGCGCACGCGATAGGTTTTTTCATACGGCTCAAAATGTAAGTCTGATGCCCCCATACGGATGGCATCTACCAGCATTTTATTGACGAACTTTACCACTGGTGCTTCATCGACACTATCGGTGAGTTTGGTTTCACCTTCGTCTTCTTCACCCTCTTCAAACCCAACGTTTAAATCGCTATCAGAGAAGCTGTCAAAGTTTTGCATGGTATCAGCGTAAATACTTTCAATACGCCTTTTTAGCTTGTCTTCTTCGACGACAATGGTTTCTATAGACAGGCGAGAATTAAAAGCAATGGCATCGATGGCATCGATACGGGTCGGATCACTTAACGCGACAAATAAACGCTGCCCGCGCTTAAACAGTGGCAGGGCATTAAACTTACGAACAATTTTTTCATCCACTAAGTCTTTTGGGATGACATCGAGGTTTAAGGCGTCCAGGTCGAATAAAGGGTCGCCAAAGGCCTGTGATAGCATTTGGGCAAGTTGAGAAGCATCAGCCAGTTTATGGTCTACTAGGTACGGCACTAGCCCTATTTGCTGCTGCGCAGACTCAGTTTGTGCCGTTTTCATGTCGGCTTCGCTAACGACACCTTCGCTGATGAGCTGCTGCGCTAAACCACCATATTTACCAGTTGTGATAGACATTACGACCTCTCCTTGATACCAAGTACCTTGCACTGTTGCTTGAAATTTACATACTATCTATATCGAGCTTCTATCTAATAGACTGCTTATTCACATCGTAAGATAGAACTTTATTTTACTTTAGTTTAAAGGCTTTTAGTTAGACTATTAAACGGTTCATCCGCAAAGAATCACCGCTGAGTCAAATATCAGTCGACTCTAGCTGTTGGCGTCTGTTTTGTTTCTGGAGCACCATACTATAGCACTTGTAAATTATTTGTTATACTGGCGCGCATATTAGCCGAATTGGCATGAATACATGAAACAGGGTAGATGAGTATGCAAGCTTGGGTAATTGGCAATTGGAAACAGAATCCAGCAACAAGCCACGACGTCAACGTGTTGTTGGATGACCTATTGACTGCGATCAATGCTGAAGAGCAAGCGGATACAGAACGTCCCAACAGTCGCTGCCAGTTAATGGTGGCACCAAGCCATATCCATTTGGCGGCTGTCAGTACGCGTCTAAAGAATAGTTCAGTACTGTGTGCGGCGCAAGATATCAGTAGCCATAGTGCGAGTACTGGCGCGTATACAGGGGATTGTTCAGCGCAGCAAGTGGCAGATGCCGGTGCAACTTGGACGATAGTTGGTCACTCTGAGCGCCGCCAGTATCACAAAGAGTCTCATGATAGCCTAGTGCAGAAGCTATCTCATGCTCTTGCCCAAAATTTGGGGGTGGTACTTTGTATTGGCGAGACGCAAACGCAGTACGATGATCAGCAAACCCTTGAAGTTATCGATGCTCAGTTAGCGGTCATTAAGGATTTACTGATTCAGCAGCCAGAACTTATTTCATCATTGTCTGAGCGCTTTATCATCGCTTATGAGCCGGTATGGGCAATCGGTACTGGCAAAGTGCCTACCGTGGCAGAGGTCAGCAAAACCCATCAGCATATTAAGCAAAAGGTGGCAGGCCTTGCTGATACAGCAGAGGCGATTACCGTATTATATGGCGGTAGTGTCAATGCCGATAATGCAGAGAGCTTTGCGGCAGATGCGATGATTGATGGGGCATTGGTTGGTGGGGCTTCATTGAAGGCGGAGAGTTTTTTGGCGATCGCTAATGCCTTTAATCGTGTGAACGCTTAGTGTGACTATCAGTGTCTTTATCAGTTGGCAAAAGTAGGTTTAACAGTGCCCTTGTAATCATGTACAATGCGCCTTATTTATATAGTCGATTCAGCGTGATGACACGCTGATGACTATCCTTATTAACCTTAAGATTTATTTTCCGTTATCAGTCGTCATTACGCGGCAAAAGAGGCCACCATGTTTACGTTTATATTAGCCCTGCATATTATTGTGGCGATTGCCATGATCGGCTTGATTTTAATACAGCATGGTAAAGGGGCAGACGCTGGAGCTTCTTTTGGTGCTGGCTCATCAGGCACCGTATTTGGTGCCGCAGGGACTGCCAACTTCTTGACGCGTGCGACCGCGGTGCTCACCGTTATATTTTTTATCACCAGTATGACGCTCGCGGTTCACGCTCGTAAGCAAGCCGAAGATCAGTTCCGTTTAGATGCACCCGTTTCGGCCCCCCAAACCCCGCGTCCATTGACACAGAATCCTCAGTAACGGTCTTTTAAGCAGGCAGTGCTTGCTATTTTGCTAGGTTAGATTTACAATGCTTTCCTGTTTTCGCAAGTCCTGATCTATAGATGCCTACCTTAAGCGTCATTTACCGTAGATTAGCGACTAGATCACAGAGTAGTAAAATGCGATTGTGGTGGAATTGGTAGACACGCCATCTTGAGGGGGTGGTAGCGCAAGCTGTGGGGGTTCAAGTCCCCCCAATCGCACCAAGTTTTATAGACGTAGCATAGCGTCAGGTTGGATTTTTTAGCAGAGATACTTGTTTTATAATTTATTTAAAAAAAGTATTGACACTTCTACAAAACCTCCCTATAATATGCGTTCTAGATTGATGCGGGGTGGAGCAGTCTGGTAGCTCGTCGGGCTCATAACCCGAAGGTCGTTGGTTCAAATCCAGCCCCCGCTACCACTTTTTATACTGATGTTTTGTATACTAAATTTGTCAGTAACGATTAGCCCACCATTATGTTTGTGGGTTTTTTTGTATCTGATGGTCAGTGTTATCGCGGTATCTATCCTACTTGTGCTAAGCTCTAGGTCTATAGAGTACAATACTCTTCCGTCACTTGCCGCTACTAACGCGATTTTTCTTAAGCGTCACTATCTGTTATTCCTTACTCTTTTATCGATAGTACTGCTTTATGAATAATAAAAGCATTGTCTGGCTGAGCTTGATGTTTTTTAGGCTCATCCCTATATAAATGCACAACACATTATTATGATTTACCATACAATAGTAACCGTAACTCCTAAGAGCAAGTGAATACTAAGGGCAAGAGTAAATAACAGCCAAGTAAAAACTTGAGACGGTTTACCAAGTACGATAGATACTGAATAGGAAAATATAAATAGATTATGAAGCTTTCGACCAAAGTTGCAGAACTGACCAATATTATTGCCCCTGCGGTAGCCGCCTGTGATGTGGCACTCTGGGGCATAGAATTTGCGCCACAAGGCCGTCGCTCTTTGCTACGTATTTATATTGAGGCACTGCCAGAAGAGCAAGCTCAAGATAAGCAAGTTACCATCGAAGACTGTGCTGCGGTAAACCACCAAGTAAGTGGTATCCTCGAAGTTCATGACCCTATCGCTGGTGAGTACATTTTAGAAGTATCTTCACCCGGATTTGATCGTGCTTTTTTCTCAGATGAGCAAATGCACGCTTATGTTGGTCAGACCGTGAGCTTACGTTTGATACAAGCCATTGGTGAAGGCGATCAAAAACGCCGTAAAGCAACTGGCACTTTAGACAGTATCGATGCCACGTCTTTGAAACTGACGTCAAGTGATGGTGAGCAGTTTGAGATTGCATTGAGTAATATTGATAAAGCCAATCTGGTTTATTCAGAGGTTTAGTCTATTAGGATGCATACGCTCCCAATAGCGGATAATGAAAATATAATAGCAACACACAAATGATAAAATTTAAGTCAATTAAAAAATGATAGGACAGGTATAGCATGAGTCGTGAAATCTTAACGGTAGTAGAAACTGTCAGTAATGAAAAGGGCTTAAATCCTGAAGATATCTTTGAAGCCATAGAAGACGCTTTGGTGGTATCGACTAAGAAAAAAGTATATACCGAACAGCCAGAAGTGGCCGTGCGGGTTGCCATCGACCGTGCAACTGGCGATTATGATACTTATCGTTATTGGACAGTGGTTGCTGATGAAGATCACGAAATGCCTGCTTGTCAGCTCGCCATTACCGACCTTGATCAAGATGAATGGTCAATCGGTGATGTCAAAGAAGAGCAGATTGAATCCATTGAGTTTGGACGTATTGCCGCGACGCAAGCCAAACAGGTCATTATCCAAAAAATTCGTGAGGCTGAGCGTGCACTAGTAGCCGATGCTTTTGAGCCACGTGTTGGTGAGATGATGTATGGCGAAGTCAAAAAACAGACACGCGATGGTTATATCATCGATTTAGGTGACAATGCCGAAGGGTATTTATCACGTGATCAAATGTTGCCACGTGAGCAACTACGTGCCAAGTCTCGTATCAATGCCATCTTATATCATGTGAACCGTGAAAACCGCGGTGCCCAATTATTGCTGTCTCGTACGCATCCTGAAATGCTATCAGCATTGATGCAAAAAGAGGTGCCTGAGATTGCAGAGCAAATCATTGAGATTCGTAATGTCGCTCGCTTGCCGGGTACTCGTGCTAAAATAGCAGTGAAAACCAATGATCATCGTATTGATCCAGTGGGCGCTTGTATTGGTATGCGTGGTACGCGTATCCAAGCGGTACAGCAAGAGCTTGATGGTGAGCGTATTGATGTGGTGGTTTGGTCGGATGATCCCGCCCAGTTCATCATTAGCGCTTTAGAACCAGCGGACGTCAGCAGCATTATTTTAGATGAAGATGCCCAAACGGCTGATATCATCTTTAGCACCAATGATCAGTTGGCGCGTGCGATTGGCTCACAAGGCCAGAATGTACGTTTGGCTTCTGAGCTTACGGGCTATAAGCTAAATATGATGTTAGAAGAAGAGTATCAGCAACGTCAAGAAAATGAATCTAAAGCCTTCATTGAATTATTCTATGAACGTTTAGAAGTAGATAAAGACTTAGCTCAAGCGCTTGTCGATATTGGCTTTACCAGTATTGAAGAAGTGGCTTACGTACCCGTTGAAACCTTTTATGATATCGAAGGCCTAGACGACGAAGCGATCGAGATGATTCAAGAGCGTGCTAAAGAAGTGGTCATCGCTGATGAGCTGGTCAAACAACAGAACATGAAAGAGCCAAGTCAAGAGCTGCAAGAGCTCGAAGGTATGACGGTAAGCTGGGCCTATAAAATGGCACAAAAAGATATTATTACCGTTGATGACTTGGCAGAACAAGCCGTCTTCGATCTAGAAGATATCGAAGGATTAGACTCCGAAACCGCAGGAAAACTCATCATGAAAGCTCGGGAATCTTGGTTCAATGAATAAGCGGTAACTGCATATCGCTGTCTTTTAGTGATATGCTATCGAGAATAAAGCGCTGGTATGCAAGCAGTACAGATGCCAGCCTTACCCCAATCATTTGTGGCCAACAACTGAATTGAACATATAGCAAATAATAGACAGTAGGTGATAATAAATGGCAGATAAGACCGTCAAAGAACTGGCAGATATGGTAGGCAAAACTCCAAGTGCTGTAAAACAGCAACTGGTAGATGCTGGACTGCCTGCTCGCGCAGAGGATGACCTAGTCACCGAGCTTGAGCAAGAGAAGTTGGTGACGTATTTAAAGCAAAGTCATGGTCAGCAAGAAAAGCGTCGTATTAGTCTTAAATCTAAGACGACTAGCACCGCGCGCGTGACCGGCTCTTCAGGTAAATCTAAGAGCGTCAATGTGGAAGTGCGTAAAAAGAAAGTGTTTGAAAAGCCTGATCCAGAAAAAATGGCTGAAGAATTGGCTGCGCGTGAGCAAGCGATGATTGAGTCGCAAGAACGTGCTGCTAAAGACGCAGAAGAGCGTGCGGCGACTAAGAAAAAAGCTGAAGAACGTCAAGCAGCAACCTTAGCAGCAATGCGTGCAAGCTTAGGCTCTAGCAAAAAGTCAGATGATAAGAACGACGATATCTCGACTTCAGTGGTTGTGAAAAAAGGTGGTAAAGCCAAGGTTGAAGTGAAGCCAAAAGACCAACCCAAGAAAAAAGTCGCTGCGACAAAACCAAAAGTTGAGACGGCAGCAGAGCGTAAAGCTCGCGAAGCGCGTGAGAAAGAAGAAGCCCGTCTACGTGAAATTGAAACAGAAACACGTCGTACCCAAGCTGAAGAAGCACAAAAACGTACGCTTGAGCAAATGCGTAAAATGGCGGGTCAATATACTGACCGTGAGCCTGTTGCTGAAGTTCGTAAAGACGAGCCGTTGGCAGAAGGTCTGGTCGGTGATGCGTTAGAAGAGTCTTTTGAAAAAGAACGTCGTGAAATCAAACGCGGTGCGAGCAGTACTGGTACTCGTGGTCGTCGCCGTAAGAATCAAGATGAGCGTGAGATCAAAAACCGTAAAAACGGTTTGCGCTCAACGCAAGCATCACAGCATAAGTTCGAAAAACCTGTCGAAAAAATCGTTTATGATGTTGAGATTAGCGAGCACATTACAGTCGCGGATCTTGCTCAGCGTATGGCGGTTAAAGCGCGTGAAGTGACCAAATTGCTTATGAAAATGGGCGAGATCGCACGTGAGTCAGATACGATCGATCAAGCGACAGCAAGCTTGCTTGTTGAAGAGATGGGACATAATCCAGTTCCGGTCAGTGATACCAAGGTTGAAGATGATCTGCAGTACGCGGTTGATGAGCGCAGCAGTAACGTGCAAACACGTCCGCCAGTCGTGACTATTATGGGTCACGTTGACCATGGTAAAACCTCATTACTTGATAAAATTCGTGAAACAAAAGTTGCGACAGGTGAAGCAGGTGGTATTACTCAGCATATCGGTGCTTATCATGTGAAAACCGATCGCGGCGTAATTACTTTCCTTGATACCCCAGGTCACGCCGCCTTTAGTGCGATGCGTTCACGTGGTGCACAAGCGACAGATATTGTTGTATTGGTGGTTGCTGCTGATGACGGTATGATGCCGCAAACAGTAGAAGCCATTGATCATGCACGTGCTGCTGGCACACCCATTATCGTTGCGATTAACAAAATGGATAAGCCAGGTGCTGATCCTGACCGTGTTCTTAATGAATTGACCGCAAAAGAAGTCGTCTCAGAAGAGTGGGGCGGTGACACACCAATGGCGCGTATCTCAGCCAAAACGGGTGAAGGTATTGATGACTTATTAGAGTTCATTAGTCTACAAGCTGAACTGATGGAACTAGAAGCGCCATTAGATGGTGCTGCCCAAGGTGTGGTCATCGAGTCAAGATTAGAAAAAGGCCGTGGTCCTGTGGTTAGTGTCCTCGTTAAAAAGGGTACACTAAAGCAAGGCGACTTGGTTCTTGCTGGTGAGCATTACGGTAAAGTTCGTGCGCTGACGGATGAAAATGGTCAACGGGTTAAAACAGCAGGTCCTTCTATCCCTGTAGAGATTTTAGGCTTGCCTGAAACTCCAGCGGCTGGTAGCGAGTTCTTAGTTGTGACCGATGAGAAAAAAGCACGTGAAGTGGCTGACTTTAGAACCAACCGTGAACGTGAGCGTCAACTTGAGCGTCAAAATGCCATGCGTTTAGAGAGCATGTTCGATCAGATGGCCCAAGGCGATGTCTCATTCTTAAATATCGTATTGAAAACAGATGTCCGTGGTTCGCTTGAAGCGTTACTGGCGGCATTGAATGAGCTGTCCACTGACGAAGTTAAAGTGAGAGTGATCAGTTCAGGTGTTGGTCCGATTTCTGAGTCTGACGTCACTCTGGCAGAGTCTAGTGAAGCGGTGTTATTGGGCTTTAACGTTCGTGCCGATGCGACCGCACGCCGTAAAGCAGATGCTGCCAACATGGATATCCGTTATTACAGTGTGATCTATGGTTTGATTGATGATGTGAAATCAGCCATGAGCGGTATGCTGGCTCCGGAACATCGTGAGAAGATTCTTGGCGTTGCCGAAGTTCGTGAAGTATTCCGCTCTAGTAAGTTTGGTGCTGCTGCGGGTTGTATGGTGGTCGAAGGTACTATCTATCGCAACAAACCTATCCGTGTATTGCGTGAAGACCAAGTTATCTTTACAGGTCAATTGCAATCACTACGTCGTTATAAAGAAGACGTTAATGAAGTACGTACGGGTATGGAATGTGGCCTAGCAGTTCGTGGCTATGATGTTGAAGCCGGTGATAAAATCGAAGTCTTTGAAATCCAAGAGTTCGCACGTACGATCTAAAGCGACTGTTCGATATGGGCTATCTCATCATACAAGGTGCTTAATCAGCTTAGTATATGAGATTGTCCTTTAGTATCTAGCTGTACTTAGGCCTAACAGGTACATCCTGCTAGGCCTTTTTTAGCAAATATCAGTACTAAACTGACTAATACACAGAATTTTATATCAAGAAAAATAAGCCCTATCAAATAAAGGTAATAACATGAACCAACGTTTACAACGCTTAGCCGATCAGATTCAGCGTGAGCTTGCTGTTCTTATTCGTGATGAAGTCAATGACCCTCGTCTGACTGGCTTTGTCACTATCTCTAGCGTCAAGGTTAGCCCAGACTTGGGTTATGCCGATGTCTATGTCACCATCATGGAGCCTGAGCTCAACGATGCGATGACCAAGACCAACCACGAAGAGAGTATTAAGGTACTCAACAAAGCAGCAGGATTTTTACGTACTGAGCTAAGCCACAGTCTAAAGACTCGTACGACGCCGCGCTTGCGTTTTCACTATGATGAAGTCACCGCTCGTGGTAATTACATGATGGATCTGATTAATCAGGCAGTCACTAAGACAGAAAAAAATGAGAATGACGAGTAAGCATCCACTATGTCTACATCATCCAAGCAAGCTGATAAAATAAAAGTCTCTGGTGTTATCTTAGTAGATAAGCCCAAAGGTATGACCTCGCAACAAGTAGTGTCAAAGGTGAAGTATCTGTTTAAGTCACCGAACCATGACAGCAAAAAAGCAGGCCACACGGGCACGCTTGATCCAATGGCGACTGGTCTGTTGCCTATCTGTATGGGTGAGGCCACCAAATTTAGCCACTACCAACTAGATGCCGATAAATCTTACCAAGCGACTATTTTGCTCGGCAGTCAGACAGATACGGGGGATGCAGATGGCCAAACCATCGCGCAAGCCTCTGTTCCAAAGTTTGACGAAGCCTTGTTAGATAAAGTGGCACAGCAATTTTTAGGTGCGCAGCAGCAGATACCACCGATGTACTCCGCCTTAAAAAAAGACGGTAAAAAACTGTATGAGTATGCCCGCGCGGGTATTGAGGTAGAGCGTCCGCCAAGAGACATTGTGATCAAAGCGATAGATTTGAAAGCAATCGATGACGAGCAGATTCAATTGACAGTGACTTGCACCAAAGGTACTTACGTGCGCGTACTGGGTGAGGATATCGCTAAAGTAATCGGCACAGTTGGGCATTTGACGGCGTTACGACGTACGCAAGTGGGCAACTTTAAAATTGAGGATGCTATTACGCTAGCAGCGTTAGAAGAAACCGCGTTTGCTCAGCGACAAGAGGGGCTGCTGCCAGTAGATGCTTGCATCGATATTGACGCTGAGTTGACATTAACCAATGAACAATGTGTCCGCGTACATATGGGCCAACGCTTAAATGTCTTTGAACAGCTAACAGGTCATCTCACAGATTACGTGTTAAAAAGTATTGCTAGCCCGACACTTAGTGAGCAAGATGAAATCGCTCATCCAAGTATGGAGGCTGCTACGGATGTGGATGATAACCTTGATGCTAAAAGCAGAACAGACAAAACGCCATTATTAGCGCACGAAATCCCTGTAGATATACGCTTGCTGGATGAGGATGGGCAATTTCTTGGTCTAGGTGCGGTCAGTCTCAATGGTCGATTACAGCCCAAAAAGCTGATTCAACGTTAGGAGCGCTTGGTTAAACCCTCTGTTTTCCTCTTTTGACAGCTTACTAACAGTTTACACTAATCACATATCGTCACATTTTATTGCAGGTTTCGCCTATGGTGAAACCTGTTTTTTTTGTACATTAATTAAGTCAGCGAGGGAAAGCTGGATAAAAAATAATTATAGTAGGAAATTAAAAAAGAAAAAAAGGAAATGGGTTCAAAGGATGGGATCTGATAATAAAAAAAAGATTGCACAGCTTTACTTTAATTTGCACAACTTTATTTTAAACAATAATTATAACTACACAATAATGAAAATAGTTATCTAATAAAAAATCTAATAAAAAAGTAGCTTATAACCGATTCACCTATAAAAAAGAAGGGATATTATGAAAACGATTGCTTTTTTACTTCACAACCACTTTGAGCAAGCAGAATATGAAGACGTTAATAACCAATTAAAAGACAAAGGTTATAAAACGATTCTTATTACTACTAATAAAGATAAAGAAGTGCAAGCGATGCAGCAGGATGTCAATAAAGGCGATACTTTTACTGCTGATATTTTTGCAAAAGACGCAAAGGTTAATGAGTATGATGCGTTAGTGCTGCCAGGTGGGACGGTTAATGCAGATACTCTACGTGGTAACGAAGAGGCTCACGGTATTATCAATGGTATCAATGATTCAGGCAAATTGTTGGCTGCCATCTGTCATGCGCCTTGGGCACTTATTAATACAGGAATTGCCAAGGGCAAAACATTGACTGCCTATCACTCGCTACAAACTGACTTGGAAAATGCTGGGACAAAATTTGTGGATAAAACCGTACAAGTAGAGGGTAATTTGATTACCTCACGTAATCCAGACGATATTAAAAACTTCGTTGAAGCGATTGATAAAGCACTTTCTTAAACGCTTTGACGGCTTTACAGCATGAAATTACCTCATACATTCACTTAAAATGTTTATAGTTAACAATAAGGACACTACCATGGCTAATTCAAATCCAAATGACACCAAACTAGAACAACAACGTGCGGAGTCTGCTACGGCTTCACTTAAGAGTCAAACAGAAGACAACCATACAGAAGATACTAACGCAGCAGCAGACCGCATCGCTGACAATTTAAAAAATGCAAAAGAAGACAAATAGCATCTTAAACAAGACAGTCGCCTGTTACACAAGCTAGCTGGCTTTAAGCTTAGAAGTGTAGAGATTCAGCAAGTGTGTATTTTGACGCTTTCCAAAAACTAGTCTCAATATTAAAAAATAAAAGAAATCGCTTAATAATAACGATCTAGGAGTCATTATGAGTAACGTATCTAACAATAAAGACGAACAAGAAAAAGAGATTCAACAGCTCGCAGAAGATATTAACCCTCGTGAAGATCGGACTCCTGATAGTTTGGCTGAGGCCACTACTGCGCCGCTTGAAGATAAAGAGTTGGGTGGTAACGCTACAGAAGATGATGCCAACAAATAATTAAGCAAAAAATATCTGTCTCTGATGCTTTTTTAACAGTTAAATATAATCTTTCAAGTATGATGAAAAACTGCTGCTAGTTCAGCAGTTTTTTGCTATAATTGCTGCCACATTTAAATTAGATTTTAGGTCCTAAGTTATATCTAACCCACCCTCTTAGTGAGAGGCTGGCGTTAATAGTTATACTGTATTGATCTAAAGATTTAAGTGGCGTTATTTTTAACCAAACTTGTCGTACACTAGGTCAACTCTAGTAATGCAGGGTTGTCCTGAATGGCGTGCAAGTTATTTTATTTACTATTCTATTGCTTTAAAAATGACTCAATGAAAGTCTGCCTTAAAGTTTTTAGCATTGCCGGAGATATTTATGCTAACTAATACCGATCGTGAACAAATCATTGCTCAATACCAGCGCGGCGAAAACGACACTGGCTCACCAGAAGTGCAAGTAGCGTTATTAAGTGCTCGTATCAATGATCTACAGAACCATTTTAAAGCGCACAAAGCTGATCACCATAGCCGTCGCGGTCTAATCCGTATGGTTAATACCCGTCGTAAACTACTTGATTACCTAAAAGGCAAAGACCTTGGTCGCTATACCACCCTTATTAGCCAGTTAGGTCTACGTCGTTAATATAGCGACAAGGGGACGAGTGGTTTCTAAAGCTAAAGCTGCCGTTATGTGGCACCGTTTCAGTTTTTTTGCGACACCGCTTAGGACTTGCTTGCTGATATTGGTACAATAGATTGCTTCTAAAAACGGTGTGGAATAGTTTCACGCCGTTTTTTTTATGCTTGTCAATATTGGATGGTAAACCCCATAGACTGAGATACTGGATCTATTTGCTAGATGATAGTTAGTTGGCCAGATAGCGAGAAAGTTAACGCTTTTTTACTTCAATACGTCTGAGTAACGTCTATTAGTTGGGCTATTTTGCAATTAATTGGTCAACGCCTATAAATCACTGTAAAATAATATCTTGTAATTTTACAGCGTGGCTACCGTTTATACAGCGGCTATCCGGCTATAATGACTCACTACAGATTAACAATGACAAATCTAAGAAATTTAGCGGTTAAAAAGCCCCATAGAGGGGTGGGTTTGCCACGAAGTCATTTTTGACAGTATTTATAATAAAACCGACACTGAACGACCAAATATATAGAATAGTATGATGTCTATCACAGATAGAGATAACTGAGTAACGGTATTGATCCTAATTGATGCGTTTCTAACAGGAAGGGCTATCAATGAGCGGTTATATACAAAGAATTTTAATGACAGATGTCCGCTTTTTATAACGCGGCCATCACTTTTGTCAGCCAACATTAGGAATATTATATGACAATGTTTAACACCATTAAGCGTGAATTCCAGTACGGTAACCAACAGGTTGTTATCGAAACAGGACGCGTTGCACGTCAAGCAAACTCTATTTTAGTACACATGGGCGGCGTCACTGTACTAGTCGCTGCTGTTGTAAAATCAGAAGCCAAAGAAGGCCAAAACTTCTTTCCTCTAACTGTAAACTATCAAGAAAAAATGTATGCAGCGGGTAAAATCCCAGGTGCGTATGGTAAACGTGAAGGCCGTGCTAGCGAGTTTGAAACCTTAACTTCACGCTTGATTGATCGTCCAATTCGTCCACTATTCCCAGAAGGTTATGTGAACGAAATTCAAATCACAGCGACCGTGGTGTCATCTGACAAGAGTCAGTCTGCAGACATCGCCGCAATGATTGGTGCTTCAGCGGCTTTGGCTATTTCTGATGCGCCTTTTAATGGTCCTATTGCGGGTGCCCGTGTTGGTTTCATTAACGGTGAATACGTCCTTAACCCAACGCTTGAGCAGCTTGAAAGTAGTGATTTGGATCTAGTCGTTGCTGGTACTAAGTCTGCGGTATTGATGGTTGAATCAGAAGCCAAAGAGTTGTCAGAAGACCAGATGTTAGGTGCTGTATTGTACGGTCATCAGCAGCAGCAAATCGTCATTGATAACATTGCGTCAATGGCAGAAGAAGTTGGTACGGCTAAGCAGCAATTTACGGCCCCTGAGCGTGATAAAGCTTTAGAGGCCAGTATGAAAGAGCAGTTCGGCGCGCAAGTGGCTGACGCTTATACCACGACCAATAAGCAAGAGCGCTATACCAAACTTGATGAGATTAAGCAATCGATTATCGATACGATGGCTGGTGATGCTGAATCAGAAAACTATGCTGATACTGTCTCTGAGCTAAAAGAAATCTATAACGATCTTAAATATCGTACGGTTCGTGACAATATCTTGTCAGGTAAACCACGTATCGATGGACGTGATCTTGAAACCGTTCGTGCCCTTGATGTACAAGTCGGTGTCCTGCCTTATACCCATGGTTCAGCGTTGTTTACTCGCGGTGAGACGCAAGCCTTGGTTACGACCACGCTTGGTAACAGCCGTGATGTCAACATGATTGACTCACTCAGTGGTACGATTCGTGATCATTTCATGCTGCATTACAACTTCCCGCATTTCTCTGTTGGTGAAACAGGCCGTGAAGGTATTCCAAAACGTCGTGAAATCGGTCATGGTCGCCTAGCGCGCCGCGGCGTAGAAGCCATGCTACCAGATAGCGAACGCTTCCCATATGTAATTCGTGTGGTATCAGAGATTACGGAATCAAACGGTTCATCTTCTATGGCGTCTGTTTGCGGTGCCAGTTTGGCATTGATGGATGCTGGTGTCCCATTAAAAGCCCCTGTGGCTGGTATCGCCATGGGTCTGGTTAAAGAAGGCGAGCGTTTCGCTGTCTTGTCAGACATCTTAGGTGATGAAGATCATCTTGGTGATATGGACTTTAAAGTGGCGGGTTCTAAAGACGGTATCACTGCCCTACAGATGGATATCAAGATTGAAGGCATCACGCCTGACATTATGGAGCAAGCGCTTAAGCAAGCCCACGCAGGTCGTATCCACATCTTAGACGCCATGAACAAAGTATTGCCAGCAAGCCGTACTGAAATCAACGCGCATGCCCCTAACTATGCCGTTATCGAAATCAACCCAGATAAGATTCGTGATGTGATCGGTAAAGGCGGCGCGATGATTCGTCAGCTAACCGAAGAGACAGGCGCGGTCATCGATATCGATGATGGTGGCACGATTCGCATCTTTGGTGAAAACAAAGCAGCGACTAAAGCGGCTATCGGCAAAATCGAAGCATTGACTGCTGAAGTTGAAGTCGGCAAGACCTATGAAGGTACGGTTGCTCGTATCGTAGACTTCGGTGCTTTTGTTAATGTTTTACCGAACACTGATGGCTTGGTACATATCTCACAAATCGCAGAAGAGCGCGTAGAAAATGTATCAGACTATTTAAAAGAAGGTCAAATCGTTAAAGTCTTTGTTCAAGACGTCGACAACCGTGGTCGTATTAAGCTCACGATGAAAGGTATCGAGCAAAACTAATTTTGAAAATTGGTTAAGTCTAGGTATTTAAAAACCGCTTTGAGAGACTCGTGATGAGCGCTCAAAGCGGTTTTTTTATGGGTGTTAATTTTATTGTCCTTTGAGGGCAGGGTCTTTAAAGCTCAACGCTTAGGATTGTCAGTAATAAACTTAACCAGCAATTCGGCTAATTTTTCGCCTTGATCTTCTTGAAGAAAATGACCACCGTTGGCAACAGTAGTATGCTCTTGACCTTCGGCACCTGGTATCAGTTTTTGCATGATTCGTGCGCCGCCAGCCGTGATGGGGTCGGAGTCGCTAAACAGCGTGATAAAAGGTTTGCTCCACTTGCCAAGCTCACCCCAAGCGGCTTGGTTTTTTGCTGAGGCAGGATCATCGGGGGTGGTCGGTACCAGTATCGGGAACTGCCTTGCCCCTTCTTTGTACGACTCATCAGGGAATGGGGCGTTGTAAGCGTCAATAACTGCCTGCGATAGCTCGGTTGTGGTGCCACTATTAATGATTTTGCCGACATGAAATTGCGGCGTCTCTTGTGAGAACTGCTGCCACTGGCGAAAGCTGTCGCCTGGGTCGTATTCACCTGTAGGGAGCATGGTATTACCCGCTGCCACCCGAGCAAATCGGTCTGGGTTTTCGGCCACTAGTCGTAAACCAATCAGACCACCCCAATCTTGACAAAAGAGCGTGATATTTTTTAAATCTAACTGATCAAGTACGGACTGCATCCAGTCGACATGGCGCTGATAGGTATAGTCGTGACGATCAGCAGGCTTATCTGAGCGCCCAAAGCCGGGGAGGTCTGGCGCAATTACGCGGTGACCGGCTGCTGTCAGTACCGGTATCATCTTACGATAAAGATAACACCATGAAGGCTCGCCATGCAGCAACAACACAGGATCGGCATCTTTTGGACCTTCATCGAGATAATGTACACGCAGTTCTCCACCCTCGCTGTCATCGACCATCAAATAATGGGGTGCAAAGTTGTAATCGGGCAGGTTTGCAAAACATGAATCGGGGGTTCTAAGCGTTTTCATAGGGTATCCTTATCCTGATGATGACTTATCCTGATGATGAATAGTAATCGTGCATTTTCAAACAAAAAACAACAATTAGCATAGCATTGAAGCCATTATCGATGACACAATTTTTTGGGGCTTCAAGGTCGTGTTGTGCCTTAGAAAAAAAGCGATGTGACGTTAAAACTCAATACATTTGGGTACATACACATCGATAGACAACTTAGGTAACACTGGCAGATGCTGAATCAATAAGGGCAAAGTATCTGTGTGCCAGTCCAAAGGAGTTAGGTTTGTGATGTTAGGGACGTCTGAGGTGTGGTCGCGCGTATTATTAAAAACAAGTGGGCGTGCAAATAGAGCCGCTCTACGAATACCTTGATAGCGAATGAGAGGAAAAAGTTGTTGTTGTAAGTCAAGTAACGCGGCAGTAAGCCAACGCGCGCGTGCGGGATGGTACGGGTGATCAGATATCACAAGATTGGCAATGTGACTGGGTTGGTTACCATTACTGCTGACCCCCAGTCCAGCTTGCTCACGTGAGCGTTTGTGCAGCATACAACTGCCGACGTTTAGACTCCCATCACGGCACGCGCGATAGTAGCGTTGGTAATTATCGGGAAATAAGGTCTTAGCTCGTGTAAGGACAGGATCTAAAAAAACGCCTGCGGTGTTGACTGGGAGGATAAGTAGTTGCGCGTTGCTATTTAAAATAGGGGCGTGTGTTAATTGTAGCGTTGCCATCACCTGCCCCTTTCTAAACGTTATGGGTTTATTCTACCGCAGTCTGATCGGTATTATCCGCTTCTAATTTTGCAATTTGTTGTTCAAGTAGCGCAATTTGCTCGGCTTTCATAGCAGTCAATTGTTTATTCATCGCTAATTGTTCAGCAGCCAGCTTTTCTTGTTCTGCCAAGCGTCGTTGTTCATCTTCTAAGCGATCAATCTCTTCTTTGGCGAGACTGTCTGTTTCTGGCAGTGGCGCGTTTAAGATAGCGTCGGCGTCAAGTACTTGACGGCTAGTGTTGGGATCAAGTGTTTGACTACTTGAAGTGGTAGAAAGCGCCGCACTTTTATTTAACGTCGTATCGTTTGTTTCATTGTCTAATGGCGTAGCAGACGGCGCTGCTTTGGTTTGTTCGGTTTTTGATGATGAGTTTTTGATAGGAAGGGTGTCAGTCGCAGGTGTGGTGCTTTTCCAAGCAAAGTAACCGATCACTAGCGCGACCAATACCGCAAGCAGCCACCATTTTTGGCGGAGTTTGGCAGTATTTTTTTCTGATGACTTGGTGGAGCGGGGACGCATTTTTTTACGATTCATACGATGGTCGATTTGGGTCAAAAATGTAAGTAGATATACTATAGCAAACTCAAAATAAAAAACCTATCTATTGCTAGATAGGCATAAGTTACCTTGAGGGTCACAGTGTTTAATGAGGTTGAACACGTTAACGGTGGTTTTTTAAGCCTTAAACTTCACTGTACCGCTGGTGCCAGTAGTCATTGCATCACGAGTCAGCTGATCCTCAAGATGGTTTTTGGCACTGATGGTATCAGGGTCGGGACGATGCTCTGTATGACCACATTGCGTGCACTCGATATACTCATCAGGCGCAGGCGTCACGATGTTGACTTGCACCACCGCATCCATTGCTTGGCATTTGGGGCAGCGAACACCGGCTAAGAATTGACGCTTGGGGCGAGGTGATTGATAGCGCATTTAACCCTCCTCATGAGAAGCGTGGGCGGCTGCAGTCTCGGTATTATTAGTGTTAGCAAAACCGCTGTGACGCAGCAAGGCATCTATACTGGCACTACGACCACGGAAGTTTTCAAAATTGGTCTTGGCAGGGAAACTACCACCCACTGACAGGATGGTGTCACGGAACGCTTTACCCGTTATTGGATTAAAAATACCGTCTTCTTCAAATTTGCTAAAGGCGTCGGCGGAGAGTAGTTCTGCCCATTTATAGGAGTAATATCCTGCCGCGTAGCCACCTGCAAAGATATGGCTAAAACCATTGGCGAAGCGGTTATAATCCGGTGTCTGCATAACAGCGATATCGCTACGCACTGAAGTTAATGTTGCTAATATACCCTCGTAATCCAGCGCTGGCGTGTGCGCATGAATCAATAAGTCAAACAGCGCAAACTCGATTTGACGCAGCGTTTGCATACCGCTTTGGAAGTTCTTCACGGCCAATAGCGCATCAAGCTTGTCTTTGGGCAAAGCGTCACCGGTTCCGACATGACTGCTGATAAGCGCTATACCTTCTGCATCCCACGCCCAGTTTTCCATAAACTGACTGGGTAACTCGACCGCATCCCACTCCACACCATTGACACCAGCGACATCACCAACGGACACTTGCGTCAGTAAATGATGGAGACCATGACCGAATTCATGGAACAAGGTCAGTACCTCATCGTGAGTTAATAAACTTGGCTTACCATCTAGGGCTGGGGTGAAGTTACCAACCATAAAGCAAACCGGTAGTTGCTGATGGCCTTGTGCCTCATAGCGATAACGCGCCTGAAAGCCATTCATCCAAGCGCCGCCGCGTTTACCACTACGGGCAAATAAATCAAAGTAAAAACCGCCGAGTAAGTGATCGTCTGCATCGAACAACTGGTAAAAACGGACATCGTCATGCCAGCGCGATACAGGTTGGCTATCTGTACCATCGATGCTTTGTGGTTGTGCTTTGATACCGTAGAGACGCTCTACAATCGCAAATAAGCCACTAATGACTTTTGGTAATGGAAAGTAGGGACGAATTTCTTCTTGCGACAAGCTAAACTCTCTTTGCTTTACTTTTTCAGCAAGATAAGCGCTGTCCCATGGCTGCAATTCACTAATACCATAATCGCTGGCATACTTTTGCAATTGGGCCAAATCTTGTTCAGCCGTCGGAGTGGCTTGCGCTGCCAAATCGCGTAAGAAAGTTTCAACTTCTGTCACGCTGTCTGCCATTTTTGTCGATAACGACACCTCTGCATAATTACCAAACCCTAATAGCTGGGCTTTTTGCTCACGCAGTTGCAGAATTTGGCTCATGATATCAGCATTGTTTAGGGACTCGCCCTTGCTGTTGGTGTGTGTGTCAAACTCAGAGGCGCGAGTGACATAAGCACGGTACAACGTCTCACGCAGACTGCGGTCGTCAGCATGGGTCATGACAGCAAGATAGACAGGTATGTTTAAGCTTGCCATATAATAAGGGGTTGGCAACGCATCGATTTCATCTTGTGTCAGTGCACCGCAAGCAAGCGCGCGTGCTTTATACTGTTCGCCTGCATCTGCCAATAAAGCGAGCCCACTTTCAGTCAGACCTGCTAACTGCTTATCATTCAGCGGTAACGCATAGGCTTGCGTGGCATCCAAAACATGATCAGAAAACGCCGCTGACAGCGTGGACAGCTCACTTTGAACCGCCGCAAATGTTTCTTGCTCAGCTTTAGGCAATGCCACACCTGATAGCTCAAAGCTTCTTAGCGCAAGCTCAACCGCTCGCGCACGGGCGGGTGACAGCGAGGCAAAAAATGTCTCATCGTTAATGATCGTTTGATAACGGCTAAATAACGGCTGATGCTGTCCCACACGTGTGCCATAAGCAGATAGCTTCGGTAGCAGTTCATGATGTACATAACGGGTCTCATCGTTGCTCATGACACTATTTAAGTGTGACAAAATACCCCAGCTGCGATCCAATGCCACATTCATATGATCAAAAGTCATCACATCCGCTAATGCTTGTTCGGCACTGATGTCAATCGTATCACTACTTTGGTCTGTTGCTACGCTCATTTTGTCTAAAAACGCATTGGCAGCATTGATCGCGTTGAGGACTTCATTTTGTAAGGTTTTTGGCGTCGCACTGGCAAAATCAACGAGGTGTAAGTCTGGAGAAATAGAGTTCATAAAGGTATCCGATAGTATCGTCATAAGTGAGTAGGTTATTATTGAATAGATAAGGTGTCACAGATAGGTAGTTGAAAATAAAAGAAGCACATCTTGCTGATGACTGTCCCTACTTGTGCGGCGTTTTACATGCACACAAGAGGCGTCGAAAAATCATTCTCAGCAGCACTGTACATTTTAAAGTGAAACGTTTTAGCGTACTGGCTTACCACCCGAACACATAGCGCACAATGATTCTGATCTCTTTTATCTTCGACAGTTTTACGTATTAGGTATATAAAAGATGGGTTCATTTGGCAAGAATGCAACCTGCATCAGGCCAATGTCGGAGCAGAGTGAGCATTGCTGCACAAAAAAGCGCCAAAAAAGCTAGATTGACCTTTTAACAATATAGTTTGTTCTACTTACAAAGCGCTATCATTTGCTTGCAAATTAACCCTACAGCGGCTTAGGTTCAACTGTTAGCATCATTGTAATGGAATACGAAAATAATCCACTGACTCAAATACTAACAGTGTCTGTTTACTAACACTGCCATTAAAAAATAGCGTGATCAAAAAAGCATTGTGAAAAGACAATAACATTATAAAGAGTGTCATTATCACGTGTCATATCAGCGGTCAGATAAAAAAGGAAGGATTAAAAATTATCAATAAATAGAAGGACAGAAACTTATTTCTAAACCTAACAATGATAAGTGGTAGCTAAGCCAAACCATTAACACCTAGAAAAATTATAACGTTAAGAGTAAATGATAATAAAACAAGGAGCACTATATATGAAAGCGACTCTCAAAAGTTTACGTCAGACCAAAGCCAATCCTGCGGTAAGTATCTTTGTTAAGACGCATCGTGAGCATCCTGCCAACGATCAAGATCCAATTGCCCTAAAAAACCAATTAAAAGTAGTCGAAGAACGTTTGACCAACGAATATGATAAACGGACGGCGACTACAATTTTAGACAATATCCATGCTAAGACCAATGAGCTTAATCATAACTATAACCTTGATACCTTAGCGATATTTGCGAGTACTGATGATGTGCAAATCATTCGTATGCCAATTGATACAAAAGAGCGGGTGATCATCTCAAATCGCTTTGCGACTCGTGACTTGGTTCGTGATATGGCAAGTTCGGTGCACTATTACACGGTCGTGTTGACGCGTGATAATGCGCGCTTAATCGAAGCATCCAATGATCGCGTCATTAGAGAGTTCGATAAAGATGATGATATCCAAAACAATATGGAAAACATCCAGTTCCCTATCGAGAACAATGGTCTGTACACAACCGGAGATGGGGGTTCTGATCGCTCATCGAATAATGAAAGCAGTCATTTAAAAGAGTTCTTTAACCAAGTAGATAAAAGTGTCCAAGAGCTGTGGGGCGAGCACAAAATGCCTCTCGTCATCGTCGGTGATGCCAAAAACATTGGCTACTATAAAGAAGTCTGTGACCGTCCAGATAACATCATTGCCACCGTCTCAAATGCGACCAATTTAGACGATGGTAACGCTCAGCATATCGTCGATAGCGTCCAAGAAGCGGTAGAAGGATATCGTACGTCGTTACATCAAGCGGCCATGGGAGAGATTGATAAAGCTCGCGGCGCTAGTATGTTACAGACTGATTTACAAGAAATTTATCGCAGTGCTTTCCAAGGAGCGGGCGAGACGCTCTATGTCCGTCGTGGCTATATGCAACCTGCCACGATCGATGAAAAGGCGCAAACCTTGAGTATGGCAGACGACGCTAGCGCAGAAGGCGTCACCGATGATGCTGTTGGTGAAATCATTGAGCATGTGATTCACAATGGCGGTGAGGCGGTATTTATGCCCCAAGATATCATGGGTGAAGATCAACCGATTGCTCTGGTGACTCGCTACTAATTGGTACTATTTATGAATGATGGTTAATGACGAATTAGCCATTGAGAGAATATAGGTATAATATGAGAGCATTGTTTCGATAAGAATCAATGCTCTTTTTATATCAATGGCCTCTATACTTTTATTTACTTTTGATCATCATTTTGATGAAGTGCTATCAACCCTTATGCTATAAATACTGAGTTTATGACTAATAACATTATGACTAATACCTCCTCTTTTATCCTAACCAGCTACAACATTCATAAAGGCATGTCGCCTATGAATCGTCAGGTGAAACTTCAAGGTATCGCCCAAGCCCTTGATATCATCGGCTCTGATGTGCTGTGTCTGCAAGAAGTGCAAGGTCAAAATCTCAAGCGCAATCTGCAATACAATGAGTACCCTGACCAATCACAACATGAATGGTTTGGTGAGTATCTACAATTGCAAAACAGCTACGGTAAAAACTCAGAGTATGAAAATGGTCATCATGGCAACGCGGTGCTCAGCCGTTTTCCTCTAGACCCAAAGCACAATGTCAATATCACCGTCAATAAACTTGAGCAGCGCGGGGTCTTGCATTGTGAGGTGCAGCCAGTAGGGTGGGATAGGCCTGTAGTCGTGTTGTGTGCGCATTTGAATTTGTTTGAGCGTGATCGTATCAAGCAATATGAAGCCATTGCCAATTATATTCGCAACGAGATTGCCAGAGACCAGCCATTGATCTTGGCTGGGGATTTTAATGATTGGAAAAAGATGTCTTGCGATAAGCTTGCCACCAGCTTGGGTATGACCGAGGCCTTTAAAGAATGTCACGGCAAGCTATCGCCGACATTCCCAGCCAAACTGCCTGTGCTGAGTTTAGATCGTATCTATATACGTAATCTAAAAGTTAAAGACGCGTGGGTACACACGGGTAAGCCATGGTCGACATTATCAGATCACTTGCCCATCAGTGCGGAGCTGGCGCTGGTATGACAGAATTTAAAAAAGTACCAAAATAGCCACTAGATTATCGTGGTGGTTTTATAACAAAGTAACAGATACCTATAAGGATATATAACGATGTCTACTCTTTCTAACAAGCCACTACCAACGAGCCAGTGCGCCGTACTCATACGTGAATTTGGTGAACCTGAGGTGATGAAGTATCAGGAGGGTGTCGATATTCCTGAATTACAGGATGATCAGGTGTTGATAAAAGTCGCCTATGCCGGTATCAACCCCGTCGATTATAAAACCCGCCAGGGCAAGGGCTGGGGCGCAGACAATATTCAAAAAGAAAAATTCGACAAAGGCCAGCCTGCCATTTTAGGGTTTGACGTGGCAGGCGAGGTCGTGAGCAGTAACAGCGAGCAGTTTGCGATTGGCGACAGTGTGGCAGCTTTGACTTTTAATGGGGGTTGTTATGCCGAGTACGTGGCAGTCGATGCCAAGCTTTTGGCAAAAGTTCCAGAGGCTGTCAGCTTGGAGCAGGCGGGTGCGCTGCCTTGTATTGGCCAAACCGCCCTACAATTTGTGGATTTTGCTGATATTAAAGACGATGAGCATGTCGTGATAAATGCGCCAGCAGGCGGGGTCGGCCATTTACTGATTCAGTTGTTAATGGATAAAGTCACTAAAAATAATAATAAAGTCACCGTCATTTGCTCGCCAGAAAAATATGCCAAACTCGATGAGCTAGTAGATAAGTCACAGCTGACAGGCTGGATCGATTATACCAAGGATGGGGATTTTCCTGAGTTGCAAGCTGATGTGCTGCTCGACTTGGTGGGCGGTGAGGCAGGCGTTCGTGCGCTGAGTGTGCTTAAATCTGGTGGGCGCGTGAATGTACTGCCAACCATTTGGGTCGATAAGCTCAAAGAAGCAGGCGCGCAAAAAAGTTTAGACGTGGCGGGTTACAAAGCGCAGCGTAGTGGCCAAGATATGGCGCGTGTTTTACAGCTCGTTGCTGATGGTACGCTGATCTTAAAGATTCAGCAAACGTACCCGTTATTGGACGTGGTGGCGGCTCATCATGAGCTACAAAAAGGTGATGCTTTTGGCAAAATCGTTTTGAAAGTTAGTTAAAGGAGAGTTGCCGGAAGGTGAGACTGATGCGTCCTGCCGCGACGGTTTTAGTCTTAGTAATAGTGTGCTTCCAAAAGGTTTGAGTATCGCCATGCATGACGATCAGCTGACCTGACTCAAGATAGAGCTCGACTTTATCTTGAGTTTTTTTATGCTTAAAGACAAACTTGCGCGTGGCGCCAAGTGATAAAGAGGCGATGATTGGCTGATTTCCCAGCTCTTTTTCGTTATCCGCATGATACCCCATACCGTCCGCACCAGAAGGATAGTAGTTCAGCAGACAAGAGTTAAAATTCGCTGAAATTCCCACTTTTAACAGGGCTTGCTCAACATACCGTTTTACGGTGACTACTGTGTTTGACCATGGTATGGCGCGACGCGCTTGCCCTGAATAACGGTAGCTTGCATCATCTGCCCCCATCCAGACGATTTGGCGAGTCGTCACATGGGTTTTGCCAAATAGTGTGACGATGTCAGCATGCCACGGCAGCTCAGTTAAAAGGGTGTCATACAGCTCATTAGGTTTATCCATAATAATACCTAGATCACTCACCTGACCATCATAAGGCAATAAGTTGTCTGTGGGAGCTGGAGCAAAAAGATCGGTCATGGCTAGGCTTATCTATATTTAACCCCACTCTCAACTTCGA
>NZ_DFBY01000034.1:0-4795 GCF_002366815.1 Psychrobacter sp. UBA3068
CCAACATTTGGGGGTCAGTTCAATGATACTCACTCATGGGGCGGTTTTTTTATAGATCATTTTTATTAAAAACCTTATAAGAACGATTTAGAATGAGTGGTACTGGCTAGTCTACAGCTACTCTACTCCCAAGAACTCGAGAAACTCAGGACTCTCAAAGCTTGCTTGGTATAGCACGCCATCTTCACGATAAATGGCCGGTGTGGCCATCACGGCAAGCCCTGCGGCTTTGTCGCGATTGGGCGTGATAAGATCAATGTTACAACTGGCAGGTGCGGGCGTCATCTCCCCTTGCAACATGGCTTTATCAAAGGCTTTACGCCGGCTATCTTCATCACCTTGACACCAGATACCACGCATTTGGGCGGGCGACTGCTCATATATCGGATAGCCGATAATGTTTACCGTGACGCCTTTTGCATTAAGCATGGGCAAACGCTGATGTAGACGGCGGCAGTAAGGACAATTCACATCGTCAGCCACATATATAACGGCTCTCTCAGGGCTGGTGGCGGGATAAGTAATCAGCTGCTCGTCATCCAATGTCGCAAATACCGATTGGTTTTTACGCTGCTCAAACTCTGTATCAAGACCAACAAACTGACCGTTTTCGATCACTGATATCTCACCATCGGTGATGTACTGCGCATCGTCCGATAGTAAAAAAGGCACACCTTCCAGCGTTGCGCCCCAAATAACGCCCGGCACTGCGGTATAAAAGAACGGGGTTTTGGTGTTCATGTTTTTGAGCGCGCTCATATTGGCAAGCAGCGCTGACTTGAGCGCAGGACTGATTGGCTGACCTATTTGTGCGCGGTGACTACGTTGCGCCATGTTGGACACTACTCGCTTGCTTGGGTTCTTTTGTAGCTTGCCTTGAATGACGTACTTACCATCTGCGGTCATATGCAGTGGCAACTGACCCACCAAATTGACTTGATACATATTGGGGAAGTTGGATGGCACAATAGAGGTAATTTGCGTTTTGATGCCTGCTTGCTTTAGGATTTGGCGCAACCGCTTGTCGACAGAATGACTCACCGTGCCAGCCGCCTGTGTCCTTGCTATATTTTGACTGGCCACATTTTGACTGGTGTGACTGCTGCTAACGTTAGCAGGGTTAGGCTGAGCACAAGCGGTGGTTGCTACGATAAAAGTAGCGATCAGAGTAGTGGATGTTAATAAAGAGCGTTTCACAGAGACAGTCCTATCTGGTTTTTCATAATGAGTATGTTTTGGTGATCAACATAGTACTCATCCCTAGCCTATAAAAAGCGCATGAGCCATATATTATGCAAAAACACATATTAAAAAGAAAGATAGACTGTAGCATGGGGAGGATTTTTGCAAAGGCTTAAAAACGCATTATTGCAAAATTGCTACCCAGCTTTAAGAGACAGGCAACACAGACCGCTATTAGACCTAGCTGACAGTGTACAGACAGCAAAAAGCAGCGGACGTTTGGTGCGCTGCTGATGGTTTTCGGGACGACTTTTTAGGGCAGTGTCTTACTTAAAACTTGGCGACTTCATCGGCTGTTAAGAAACGACTGTCGCCTTTGTCCAGACCGTCTAAGTTGATATGGCCAATGCTGGCGCGATGCAGCTCGATCACTTTATTACCAAAATACCCCATCATACGTTTGACTTGATGGTACTTACCTTGCTCTAAGGTCAGACGCGCGTGCGTTTCATCAATGAACTCAAGAATCGCCGGCTTGGTGGGTTCGTGATCGCCTTCTAATAAGATCCCTTCGGCAACTTTTTTTACCGCTTTTTCTTGGGCGTCGCTATCCATCGCATCTGCTAAGGTCAGCTCATAGACTTTTGCATGCTCGTGCTTAGGGCTGGTCACACGGTGCAGCCAGCCACCATCATCACTGATAAGCAGCGCGCCTGTGGTATCAACATCGAGTCGCCCAGCAATACGTAAGCTGCCAAGCTCTGGTACAGCGATCAGCTCGGTGACGATTGGGTACTCTTTGGCTTTTAAGGTACACTCAAACCCTTCAGGTTTATGCAGTAAGATATAGCGATTACCAGTCGCGACCGATAATGGCTCGCCTGCCCACATCACATCGTCATTGACAATATCGACATGCAACCCTGGATCTTTGATGACTTGGTCGTTTACCGTGATTTCGCCAGCGTGCATGATCTTTTTCGATTCTTTGCGCGACAGCTCAGTGGCTTTACTAATAAATTTATCTAGACGCATACTATTGACTACCATCCGTTTTATGATACCTACTCTGCCTCTAAAGCCAACGTCGCAAGTATGCACACTTATCTTGTTCGCTATCTTAACTGGTCAGAAGTGGTACTATAATAAAAAATAAAATGAACACTGCGCCAAATACGGACAGCAGTGAAAGTTAGACCAGTTTACCATATCCAACCTAGACCTGATGAAATATGAGCTATCAAACGCTAAAACGAGCTGTCACCGCGCGCTTAGAAATCAAAAAATCTGAGTTCATTGCATACGCTTATCCCGTGACGTCACGGGAAAACGCGTTGTTTCACGTGGAACAATTGCGCGAGCAATATGCGGACGCCCGTCATCACTGCTGGGCGTATATCATTGGCGATCCCAACAATACCACCAGCGCAGGTTTTGATGATGATGGCGAGCCAAACGGTACGGCAGGCAAACCCATTTTAAACGTTTTGCAGCACAAATCTATCGGCAACGTCATTATCATTGTGGTACGTTACTTTGGCGGCATCAAACTGGGCGCAGGCGGCCTCACCCGCGCTTATGCAGGCTCAGCGCAAGCGGCTATCGACCAAATGACATTGAGCCCGTATGTACCACTGCTGCAAGTGCAGATTTTGGCAGAGTTTGCGACCGAAGCGCAGTGCCGCTATGTGATCGACAGTCTAAGCGGTCATATTGATGAGGTAAATTATAGTAAACAAGTTACCCTGACTGCGACATTGGCTGCAGCAGATATAGACAGTCTAAAAGAACGCCTTGCGATGGATGGACGTGTTTTGGAGAAAACGTAAACGTTTTTGTGTCAGTAATTTTGAGTAACCATGCGTTCACTGAAACTTGTTGGTTTTAACCATTGCTGACGTTATGATAAAGCATTGCTTTTTAACGATAATTAAATAAGATCCCGCTATGTCCACTTCAAAACCAACCAACGCTTTCTCTCCAGCCCCTTTTAAACCGCCATTTTGGTTGAAGAATGCTCATCTACAAACGATCTTGCCTAGATTTATTGCGGCGAAAGCCCCTGAGTATCGCCGCGAGCTGCTCAAAGACTCACTCGATGAGAGCGAGATTGCCTATGACTTTTATGATACTAATGAGACGCTGACAGATCAGGGAAAATACCAAAAACCCCTAGTCGTCTTATTTCACGGTATGGAAGGCAGTAGCGACAGCCACTATGCGCGTACCCTCGCCCATGCCGTACAGCGCAACGACTGGCATTTTGTGGTGGTGCACTTTCGTAGCTGCGGCGGTGTCCCTGTCAAAGGCCAAGTGTTTTATCAAGCAGGTGACACCAGTGAGCTTGAGCACGCACTACAGTATTTAAACCAGCAGTACCAAACGGTCTATAGTATTGGCGTGTCTTTGGGCGGTAACGCTCTGGCAAAATACATGAGTGAATACGGTGAGGCAGCGCTTTGTAAGGCCGCTGTGGTGGCGTCTGCGCCTGTCGATCTGATCTCCTCCTCGCAGGCGATGGAGCGGTTTTTGGGTCGACGTATTTATACACCTTACTTGTTAAACCCCATTGTCAGCAAAGCCATCAAAAACAATTTGACCGAAGATGAGATCAAAGCCATTAAAGCCACCAACCGCATCAGCGAGTTTGATGATATCTTCACTGCGCCGCGGCATGGCTTTCGCTCCAAAAACGACTATTATTATCAAGCATCCGCGTTGCCGCATCTGATTCATATAGCCAAACCGACCTTAATCATCAGCGCCAAAGATGATCCATTCTTGGGTGCAACTGCCACACGTGGCGATGTGTCTGAAAATGTGACCTTAATTGACACCGAGCATGGCGGGCATATTGGGTTTATCAACTACCGCAATCGCAAATTTGATTTGGGTTGGCTGCCGAGTACAGCGATGCGTTTTTTTGTAGAAGCAACCAAGACCGATGATGACTCAGCGGCTTCTGCGTAAATCATCATAAGTCATCTGTCTTCCTAAGCTCTGTCCTATTTTCTCATTTAGAGTCCGATTATGTATCCATTTATCCGCTATGCCAGTACCATCGCTCATGCCGCCCTACAAGTAAAAAAAGGTCAGACTTTAACGCTGAAAGAGACCAGTGAGATTCAGTTTCGCTGCCGCTTGACGGATATCGATAACTTCTTAGAGATGAATAATGGTCGCGTGTTCACGCTGTATGATTTGGGACGTATCGACTTTGCGGTACGAACAGGACTTGGCAAGCAGCTATTGAAACAGCGTTGGGGCTTGGTCGTCGCTGGCAGTACCATTCAGTATCGCAAGCGTATTCGCGCCTTTGAAAAAGTCACGCTTAAAACCAAAATTGTTGGCATTGATGCGCGCTGGATGTATATCGAGCAGTCGATGTGGGTCAAGGGTAAGCCCTGCTCGTCTGCCATACTGCGTACGGGCGTGACCAAAGGCGGTAGAGTCATCGATACGTCACGTGTCTTAGCCGCTTTAGATCAATCTGAGTGGGAGTTGCCTCCAACGGGCTATGTGGCAGAGTGGATTGAGAGCGATGCTGATCGCCCGTGGCCGCCTGTGGGTTGAGATTCTGATGAACGCGAGAGCCTTTCCTAAAAAGTGTGTA
>NZ_DFBY01000035.1:0-23357 GCF_002366815.1 Psychrobacter sp. UBA3068
AGTGAAAACTGGAAAAAGCAAAAGCATAAGATTCAAAAGCTCCACCATCATATCGCCAATATTCGTCATGACTACTTGCACAAAATCACCACCAGCATCAGCAAAAACCACGCCATGATTGCTTGTGAGGATTTGAAGGTCGCTAATATGTCGACATCAGCCAGCGGTACGGTGGAGAATAAAGGCCGTCATGTCAGAGCCAAGTCAGGATTAAACAGAGCTATCTTAGATCAAGGCTGGGGTATGATGGTCAATATGCTTGAGTACAAGCAGCAGTGGCGCGGCGGGCTACTGATTAAGGTAAACCCACGCTACACCAGCCAAACCTGTTTTAACTGTCAGCATATCGCCAAGGAAAATAGACAAACTCAAGCAAAATTCGAGTGCGTCCAATGTGGGTATAAAGCCAACGCTGATATTAATGCAGCTAAAAATATTTTATCGGCAGGACATGCCGTGTTGTCTGCGGAGGGAGGATGCAGTCAAGGTCACCCGATGAAACAGAAAACTTGCGACGGTCGTGAGAAAGTCGCCTAAAGGCTAACGCTTTTAGAATCCCCCATTTGAGCGCAGCGAAAGTGGTGGGAGTGTGTCAAATATAGTTATTTTAAGCCAAGTGAAAAAATTTAAGACCCAGTTTAGAGTGTTTTAACGTTCAGTTTTTAAAATCCCACTAACAACGATGACCTCATCATATTTAGGATGAAAGCTATGTCTACCAATCCAGAGTCTACACCAACTTTCAATACGGCGACTCCTAATCGTTTACCTAATTTTTCTGCAGGACCTGCCACGATACCGACTGCGGTGTTATCTCGTGCTCAGGCAGAGCTACTCGACTGGCAAGGCCGCGGCATGTCGGTAATGGAAGTGAGCCATCGTAGTAAAGAATACATGGAGATTACTGATAAAGCGGAAACCAAACTACGCTCATTGATGGACATTCCGGATAATTATAAAGTGCTGTTTTTACAAGGCGGTGCCAGCTTACAGTTTTCAGCGATTCCATTAAATCTGTTAAATGGTGGTCGCGCAGACTATCTGACTACTGGTACTTGGTCAGGCAAAGCAGTCAAGGAAGCGCAGCGTTATGCCAATTTAGGTCTTGGTGAGATTAACTTGGTGGCCACGGGTAAAGACTGTAACTTTACCGATGTGCCAGCCCAAAGCGGTTGGAGCTTGAGCGATGATGCAGCGTACTTCCATTACTGCGCTAATGAGACCATTCATGGTTTGCAGATATTTGAGCCGCCTCAAGTCGATGCACCGATCATCGCTGATATGTCGTCTTGTATCTTGTCTCAGCCCATTGATGTGTCTAAGTTTGGTATGATTTATGCGGGCGCGCAAAAGAATATTGGCCCAGCAGGATTGGTCATTGTTATCGTCCGTGAAGATTTATTGGGGCAGGCAAGCGAGTGGTGCCCTATGCTTCTAAATTATGAACATCAGGCTGATAAGGAATCCATGTCAAACACGCCAGCGACTTACTCTTGGTATCTGGCAGGACTGGTCTTTGATTGGTTAGAAGAGCAGGGCGGCGTGGCAGCTATGGGTAAAATTAATCAGCAAAAAGCAGAGCTGCTCTACAAGACCATTGATGATAGCAGTTTTTATAGTAACCCCGTAGCCCCTCAATATCGTTCTATCATGAATGTACCGTTTACTCTCGCTGATAGTAGTCTTGATAAACGCTTCTTAGAAGAGTCAGAAGCCGCGGGTTTGATGAATCTAAAAGGCCACCGTGATGTTGGTGGTATGCGTGCTAGCATTTACAATGCGGTGCCTCTTGACTGGGTACAGCAATTGGTTGACTTTATGACAGCATTTGAAAAAAAGTACGCATAACGACCCATGTCGTTTAAACTAAAAAAGACGCAATTCTTATGAACTGCGTCTTTTTTTATTGATTCTCGTGTACTCTTTGGCGTGTCGAAACATGATGTGCCTGTCTTAATATGGCAAACCATTAGGTTAAAAAACCTAAGTTTGTTATGATAAAATTTTGCGATACTGACGTTTTTAGTATTCTGCAGTCATTTACCATACCTTTTAGTCATTAGGTAAACTCTCATACATCCATTGGTTTGGCATAGGGGTTTGTATAACTTTATTATGATAAAAAATGCTAGGTTACAAACCGTCTTATTTGCCATTGTCCTTAGCTGGATGCCAGTCAGTTTTGCTGCACCAATGACAACGACGGCGCTTGGTCACAACAGTCCGACTGAGTATATGGGCGCGGCTTATATGCCCTACGCCAATCCAAATGCACCAAAAGGTGGCACACTCTCATTAGATGCACGCGGTACCTTCAATAGCGCCAATAAATGGATGACCACTGGTGTGGCGATGATTGGGACTGATTATTTGTATGATACCTTGATGACTGGTTCATTAAATGAAGCGTTTACCATGTATCCGCAGTTGGCAAGCAAGGTCACTTATGATCCAGAGGACACCAGCTGGATTATTTATCATATCAACCCCAACGCGCGCTTTTGGGATGGCTCAGCTGTGACGAGTCGTGACGTTAAAGCGACCTATGATGCGCTATTAAGTAAAGGACCGATGTACATCCGCAGTTATTTGGGCGATATCCAAGAAGTGCAGGTTATTAACAAGCAACAAGTAAAGTTTGTTTTTGCCTCTGATGATAATAAAGAGATTTTATTAACCGTCGGGCAGTTTCCGATATTTGCTAAGTCATCTATCGAAGCTGATTTTGAAAAAATTACTCTGACGCCTTTGATGGGTAGTGGGCCTTATAAGCTTGGTCGCGTCGATGCAGGTCGTTCGGTCAGCTACGTGCGTGATCCCAACTATTGGGGGCGTGATCTGATGGTCAATCGTGGTCGTTACAACTTCGATATGATTAAGTTTGTGTATTATCAAAGTGATGAGATTGCTTTTGAAGGGTTTAAATCTGGCCAGTATCGTTTTCGCCCCGAAAATAAGGCTTCTAACTGGGCAACGGGCTATAACTTTCCTGCCGTCAAGGCAGGTATGATTAAAAAAGAAATGATAAGCAGTCAAAACCCAGTACCGATGCAAGGTTTGGTCATGAACATGCGCCAGCCTATTTTCCAAGACATTCGAGTTCGCCAAGCATTCACAGCTGCTTATGACTTTGAATGGATGAATAAGACTTTGTTTCATGGTCAGTATGAACGCTTGCAAAGCTTTTTTCATGGCTCAGAGCTGGCAGCGACAGGAACGCCATCTGTGGCCGAGCTGAAAGTGCTCAATCCATTATTATCCAAACTTGAGCCGACGCAGCGTCAAGCAGTGTTAGCAGAATGGCAACTGCCAACCAGTGATGGTAGTGGTTTTAATCGACAAGGGTTGTTAAAAGCACGGCAGTTATTGTTAGATGCGGGATTTTATTATGATGATATGAAACTGTATCAACCGAATGGACAGCTTGCGAAAATTGAGCTGTTGATGACGGGCGAAACGATGGGACGTGTGTTGCTACCTTATATTCGTCACTTAAAGCGGTTAGGGTTCGATGCGACGCTGCGCCAAGTTGATGGACCACAATACTATGAGCGCATGCGCAATTTTGACTATGATATGGTGGTGGATGTCTTTGCCCAAAGTCTGTCACCAGGGGCAGAGCAGTTCAGCTTTTGGGGCAGCGCTGCCGCTGATCAAACGGGTAATAGAAATACCGTTGGTATCAAAAATCCGGTGATTGATAGGGTAATAGAAAAGTTAGGGGGTGCTAAGAGCCGTGAAGAGATTGTGCTCTACACTCATGTGCTGGATCGCTTATTGCGCGCAGGTCACTATGTCGTGCCGCTATACGGCAAATCTGGTACCAATGTCGCTTACTGGGATCAATACCGGCATACTGAAAAACTGCCTACCAACGCCGTTGGTATTGACTATTGGTGGACAGATAAAGCAGCAGAGGCACGGGTTAATAATCACTTAAAGCAATAAGCAGGTCTCATCTTTAGTCACTAATTTATTCACTAAATTTTTGGTCATTAGTATTTAAAAAAAGCACTCGCAATAAAAACAACGATTGGTAAGGATTTAATATGAGTATTCGTATTCACCCGATTAAAGCGTTTAATGACAATTACATTTGGACATTAATTAATGAAAGCAATAAGCAAGCGATTGTCATTGATCCGGGTCAAGCCGAGCCTGTCGCCGTCTATTTAGAAGAGCATGCGTTGGAGCTGACCTCGATTTGGACCACGCATCATCATCATGATCACGTTGGCGGCGTCGCGGGGCTACAAGAGTCTTATCCCATGACGCATTTGGTCGCCCATCCTGAACATAGTGTAGATGAAGATCAGACGATAAAGGACGGTAGTACGGTGAGTGCATGGGGCTGTGCGGCCCAAGTGTGGGACGTGTCTGGTCACACTGCTAGTCATGTGGCCTATGTATTAGATATCGATGGTGGTAAGCATTGCTTTTGCGGCGACACCTTGTTTAGTGCGGGTTGTGGACGTGTTTTTACTGGTACGATTGAACAGTTATATGACAGCTTTAAACGCTTAAACACCCTACCAGCCGAGACGCTACTCTATCCTGCTCACGAGTACACCGCTAGCAATCTACGTTTTGGCTTATCTATTGAGCCTGACAATGCCGCCATGCAGCATGCTTTGAGACAAGCAGAAGAAAAAACGGCGCAAGGCATACCAACCCTACCCGTGACCTTAGAGCATGAGCGCGCGGTTAATGTGTTTTTACGCACCCAAGAGCCGAGTGTGATCGCAGGCGTCAAATCCAAGGTGACCATTGAAGATGATAAGTCTTTGACGGTGTTTGCCGCGCTACGTGAGCTTAAAAACAACTTTTAAACCCGTATGTTTTAATCACCGTGCCGCTTTGGGAACGCTATATTGCTCATTTTCTCTGTTGTCAAAAACATTTATTGTAGGAAGCCACCACTATGGGTCGTTATATCTTAAAAAGATTATTGCTGATATTACCGACGCTTTTTTTGATATTGCTGGCAAATTTTGTGATTGTACAAGCAGCGCCAGGTGGACCTGTTGAACAACAGCTGGCACTCATCGAGCAAGGGGCAAAAGATAACGCACTGGGTGGTAATATTGGTGCGGGTAGTGCAGGTGGCAACAGCAGTACTTATCAAGGAACGCGTGGCTTATCGGAGGAGATGGTTGCTGCTATTAATGCGCAGTATGGTTTTGATAAGTCTGCGCCTGAGCGCTTTTGGCTGATGTTAAAAAATTATGCTCAGCTAGACTTCGGTGAGTCGTTTTTTAAAGGGCAATCAGTGACAGAGCTTATTGTAGAGAAGCTACCCGTCTCCATCTCGCTTGGACTTTGGAGTACGCTGCTCATTTATATGATAGCCATTCCGCTTGGGGTTTATAAAGCCATGCATCATGGTTCAGGCATCGATAAAGTCACGGCCATGCTCCTCGCCATCGGTCATGCGATCCCCGTGTTTGTCTTTGCGGTCATCTTATTGGTGTTTTTTGCGGGCGGTAGCTACTGGAATATTTTTCCGCTTCAAGGGCTAACCTCTGAGAATTTTGATCAATTAAGCACTCTTGGCAAGGTTAAAGATTACTTTTGGCATCTGGCACTGCCACTGTTGGCAAGTACGGTTGGTGGTTTTGCTGGCTTGACGTATTTGACCAAGTTTAGTTTTTTAGAGGAGCTTGGTAAGCAATATGTGCTCACCGCTCGCGCCAAAGGGTTGGGGGAGCGTCAGGTTTTATATGGGCATGTGTTTCGCAATGCGATGTTGATTATTATTGCGGGCATACCAGCGGCTATCGTTGGGATTTTCTTTGCGGGCAACTTTCTTATTGAGATTATCTTTAAATTAGATGGTTTGGGACTACTTGGTTTTGAAGCCATTCAGCAACGCGACTATCCAGTGATATTTGGCACGCTATTTATCTTTACTTTGGTGGGGCTGTTACTACAGTTAATCAGTGATTTAAGTTATCACTTAATTGATCCTCGTATTGATTTTGAGGGGCGCTAATGTCAATGCAATCTCTAACCCCATCCGCTACATTTGCAAAAAAGAAACGTCGTTTAAATCCTATATGGCAGGCGCGCTTCACTCGATTTCGCCGCAATCGACTTGGCGTGATCTCACTGTTTATTTTTGTGGTGATATTCATTATTTGTATGGCAGCCAATGTCATTGCTAATGATAAGCCGCTTTTTGTGCAGTATGAAGGTGACTATTATTTCCCCATTCTAAAAGCGTATCCTGAGACAACCTTTGGTGGTGTGTTCGAAACCGAAGCCAATTACAAAGATCCTGCAGTGCAAGCGCTGATTGATGAGCAGGGCTATTATGTGATGCCGCCCATTCCATTTGCTGATCAGACGCCCAATGTTGAGCTGGGGGTGCCATATCCAGCGGCGCCCAACAGTCAAAACTGGCTTGGCACCGATGATTTGGGCCGTGATGTGCTGGCACGAATACTGTATGGGATGCGAGTGTCTTTATTATTTGGACTGGCCTTGACGCTCGCAGGCGCTTTGATTGGTATTATCGTCGGTGCGATACAAGGGTATTATGGTGGGTGGGTAGATTTGGCAGGACAGCGCTTCATGGAAGTGTGGGGCGGTATGCCGCAGCTGTTTATGATCATTATTTTGGTCAGCTTGTTTAGTCCTAGTATCACGACGTTGTTTGCCATGATGCTGTTATTTGGTTGGATGGGGTTGGTTGGTTTGGTGCGGGCAGAGTTTTTGCGTGCGCGTAATTTTGATTATGTACGGGCTGCTCGCAACCTTGGCGTTTCGGACAGTCAAATCATGCTAAGACACATTCTACCCAATGCGTTGGCGTCGAGTTTGTCGCAATTGCCGTTTATTTTAACCGCCAACATCATCGCCTTAACGGCGCTCGACTTCTTAGGGTACGGGTTGCCACCTGGTTCACCGTCATTGGGTGAGCTGATGGTGCAAGGGAAAAACAACCTTGATGCACCGTGGCTTGCGCTATCAGGATTTTTTAGCTTAACTTTTATTCTATCATTGCTGATCTTCGTTGGTGAAGCACTGCGTGATGCGTTTGACCCGAGGCGCTCTTAATATGACCGTAGCTACTGAACAAAAAAATAATGGTCTAAAAGAAAACCATAGCAATGCACCAAACAGGCTCATGCTGAGCGTGGATAAACTCAGTATCACTACTGTCACAGGCGTCCAATTGGTTGACGAGCTGTCGTATGAGCTAAGACAAGGACAAACCTTGGCTATCGTTGGTGAATCAGGCTCTGGTAAATCGATTGCGAGTCTTGCACTATTGGGTTTATTGCCAGACAGTTTGATGGTTGCAGGAAAGGTGCAGCTAGCCTGTCCCACCGGAATGACTACGCTGCCAATAGACCATGACAAGGCGCGTAACGCTGCGTTAGGCTCTGTCCGAGGGCGGCGTGTCGGTATGATTTTCCAAGAGCCGATGACGGCGTTAAACCCATTACATACGGTCGCCAAACAAATCGCTGAATCACTACGTCTAAGCGGTGTGCCCAAAAAGCAGTGGCGAGACAAAAGTATCGCTTTGTTAGAAGATGTCAATATCACCGACCCTGCTGATAAACTAAAACGCTACCCTCATGAGATATCAGGGGGTCAGCGACAACGCGTGATGATTGCCATGGCATTGGCACAGCAGCCTGACATATTAATCGCTGATGAACCAACGACCGCACTTGATGTCACTTTGCAGCATGAAATACTTGAACTATTAGAGCGTCTCAAGCGCCAACACAATATGGCGATGGTGCTAATCAGTCATGATCTAAATCTGGTCAAGCGTTATAGTGATGAGGTCATCGTGATGCGTCAAGGACAGACGATCGAACAAGGCGACACTGCGTCTGTGTTTGAGCGTCCCAAGGCCGAATATACGCGTACGCTTATCAAGCAAGACTTTGGGCAAGCATTAAATCTAATAGACAACAACGAAAATAAGCAAGCAAGCGTACTAAAAGTGAACCATCTTAGGGTACAGTTTCCAATCGAAAAAAGCTTGTTTGGCGGTACCAAGTGTTGGTTTGATGCGATCAAAGATGTGGATATGACGCTACAAAAAGGGCGGGCCCTAGGTGTCGTTGGGGAGTCAGGTTCTGGAAAAACCACGATTGCCCTTGCGCTCAGTCAATTACTTAGCACTCAGGCGCGTGTGAGTGGTCAGATAGTAGTCAATGATCAAGATGTCTCGGCGTTATCCAAAAAAGCCTTACGGCAGTTTCGTTCGCAGATTCAAATGGTCTTTCAAGACCCATTTGCCAGTATTAACCCGCGTATGACTGTGTTGCAAATCGTTGAAGAAGGACTGCTAGTACAAGGTGTCGACAAAGTGACTCGGCAGCAAGCAGTGATGGATAGTTTGGCCACGGTGCATCTGCCAGCTGAGTTTGCGCAGCGTTATCCCCACGAGCTATCAGGTGGACAGCGTCAGCGCGTGGCATTGGCGCGCGCCCTCATTATGAAGCCCAGTCTGTTGATATTGGATGAACCCACTTCGGCGCTTGACAGTACCACGCAGGTGACCGTGGTCAGTCTATTACGTGAAATTCAGGAAAAACAGCGTATCAGCTATGTGTTTATCAGTCATGATTTGAAGGTAGTACGCGCCTTGTGTCAGCATGTTGTGGTGCTCAAAGACGGTATGTGTGTGGAGTCTGGACGTACCGAAGATATTTTCAATAAACCCCAACATCCGTATGCCAAGCAGTTACTGCAGGCGAGTATCAGTTAGTCCACATAGATAAAACACTGTCTACAATGGGGCTCTTTTATGATGGACTGACGATACCTATACCTTTATACGCTGTAAGCAAGCAACACATAGCAGTTCACAATAATAGCGGCATACTAAAAATGGCAGTGGTACAATAAGTTTGGACAGTCGTTGACTTAGTGTAGGCGCTCACGCTATTTATATATTATCTATGATAACAGCGGCCAACATGGTTGTATCGCATGATCGTCATTGCTATTGTTAACATTATTAAAAAGGATTTTGTGCCCATGAAAAAACAAAATAGTATTACCAAATTAGTTAGTATCAATGGTTTACAGTATGCAGGTTATGTGGCGGTTGCCAAAACGCGCGCCAAGGTATTAAAAGTATTTTCTTACGTCATACCCGTTAGACGACCAATGTTGTTTGTCGGTGAGACTTCTTGTGATGAGCTATGTGATATGCTCATTAGTGAAGGTAGTACCAATGTCTTTATCGTCACTGATTCGGTGCTAAATAAGCTTAGCATACCCGCTAAAGTCACCGATTATTTACAGGCAAAAAATATCAGCTATAAAGTCTATGACGGTATTACGCCAGATCCTACGTTTAAGGTGATTGAAGAAGGACTGCGCCAATCAGTTGCGGCTAAGTGCGATTCGATACTTGCCATTGGCGGCGGCTCAGTGATTGATGCGGCTAAGATGATTGCGATGGCGCAAGGTAATAATTGTCAACCCAAAAAACTCATCGGCATTCTGAAGGCAAGAAAGCCTTCAGTGCCGCTCTATTGTATTCCTACCACTGCTGGTACTGGATCAGAAGCGACGCTTGGGGCAGTTGTGTCAGATGATACAACCCATCAAAAAGCACTGTCAATCGACCCAAGAATGGTCCCATTGGCAGCGGCTATTGACCCTACGATTATGAGAGGAATGCCAGCACATATCACAGCGGACACTGGTATTGATGTGTTGACGCATGCGCTTGAAGCATGGATGAGTGTCAATGCCAGCGTCGAAACCGACTATTATGCGGCTTCAGCTGTTAAATCCGTGATGCATTACTTGCCAGTGGTTTATAAAGAGGGCGGGAATCTAAAAGCAAGAGAGGAGATGGGTATAGCAGCGCATTATGGCGGTATCGCCTTTAACAAAGCGGGTCTTGGTTATGTGCATGCCATTGCACACCAATTAGGAGCGTATTATAGTATTCCTCATGGTCGTGCCAATGCTATCGTGTTACCTTATGTACTTGAAGTGAACCGTGAGGCCAGCAAAAAAAGATTGGCTGAATTGGCCAAAAAAACCGGTATGATAAAGGATGGTCAAGCCATTGGTAATGATCGTGATATTGCAGACCATCTTATTACTCAAGTACGTGACCTGATTAATACCCTAAACATTGATCCAACCGTTAAGGGTATGCAGGCCAGTGATTTTGATCATATTGCCAAAGCAGCTGCTAAAGAAGTCAGTGATACTTATGCAGTTCCCACTTATTTATCAGCGTCTGAAATAAAAAATATCCTAACGAAAATTAAGCAGGCAAGTGACGAGCGTGTGGATACTGATACTGATGTTAAAGGTAATAAAGTGGCTTAAAAACATAAGGTTGCTAAAGAACGTAGTGTCGCTAAGATGGTACATCTGTTAAACAGTAGTACCAATAAAGAGTGCTAGTAATCATTCATAAGGCACTTAAAGGCGGTAAAAAAAAGGACACTGCATAAGTAAGTGTCCTTTTTGATAGGTACTGATTTAACACGTGCTAACCCAGTAATTTAAAACGCTGGTTGACGTCTAGGAATCGCACTCAAAAACTCCATGCGTGCCTGATTGTCATGAACAAACTCGCCCAGCATCGAGGTGGTACGAGTGGTGGTGTGCTGTTTGCTCACACCGCGCATCATCATACACATGTGTGATGCATCCATAACGATAGCGACACCGCGACAGCCAGTCACATCCATAATGGTTTGTGCTATCTGATCGCTCAGGTTTTCTTGGACTTGCAAACGGCGGGCGAACATGTCGACAATACGGGCAAATTTTGATAAGCCCAGTACTTGACCGTTGGGTAAGTAGCCCACATGTGCAATACCATGAAACGGCAACATATGATGCTCGCACAATGAATAAAACTCGATGTTTTGTACCAATACTAGCTCGCGATTGTTCGAGGGGAATAGGGCGTCATTGACGACTTCATCTAAGCTTTGATGATAGCCTTGGGTCAAATGAGCAAACGCTTTTGCGGCCCGCATCGGGGTCTCTTCAAGACCAGGACGTTCCAAGTCTTCGCCCGTTGAGAGAATCAGTTGACGATAAGACTCAACGCTTTCTTGGTAATCTGATGTTATGGTTGGGGTGATACTCATAAGTTTGGCAGCCATCCAAAATGTGGGTGTAGCTTAACGCTAAATCCTATTATGTAAAGGACTTTTATAAAAATTGTGCAAGCTGGGAGGGCTGTGATTATACTTGAAATCTGCTTAACTTCATACTGCTGTGGTGAGCAGTTGTACGTTTAATCCATATTCAGCCCCAGAAAAAGTGAATACAGTTTACGACTGTTTACTTAAATCAATTCGTGTATAATATCTTCTTTTATTTGTATTTGGTCACTATACGTTATTTCTCACATCTGACTATTCTAAATAACTTTATCTTCTAAATAATTTCGTTCGATTCAAAAGGAAATACTATGCTACTACAAGGACAACGTTTTGTCGTAACTGGCATCGCAAGCAAACTTTCTATCGCTTGGGCAATTGCTGAAGCGCTACACCGTGAGGGTGCATCATTGATCCTGACTTATCCAAACGATAAAATCAAAAAACGCGTGGATATGGCAGCAGAAGCCTTTGAGGCGGATTTGGTACTCGAGTGTGATGTGGCATCTGATGAGTCTATTGCTGCCTGCTTTAAGCAAGTCACGGCTCACTGGGGTGATGGTATTGATGGTGTGGTACATGCGATTGGCTTTGCACCCATGGATCAGCTGGACGGCGATTTTGTCAGCGCCACGACTCGTGAAGGCAGTCACATTGCCCATGATATCTCAAGCTATAGCTTTGTGGCTTTGGCTAAAGAAGCTCGTGAGTTGCTGGCCATGCGTCATGGCTCTATGTTGACATTGACTTATGAAGGTAGTATCTCAGTATTGCCAAACTATAATGTAATGGGTATGGCCAAAGCCAGTCTTGAGGCCAGTGTGCGCTATCTTGCTACCTCTATGGGCGGTGAAGGCATTCGTGTGAATGCGATCTCAGCAGGTCCTATCCGTACGCTAGCTGCCAGTGGTATCAAATCGTTCCGTAAGATGCTCGATATCAGTGAAAAAATTGCGCCGTTACAACGTAATATTACCCAAACAGAAGTAGGTAATGCAGCGTTGTTTTTACTGTCGCCATGGGCTTCAGGTATTACTGGTGAGATTATGTTTGTAGATGCAGGCTTTAATACGGTTGCTATTAGTGAGCAGTTAATGACGCTTGATGAGCCTAAATAACGTTTTGGTATTAGTATGTGTAGGGTTTGATATAGAAGAGAGGCAGCCAATTGGTTGCCTTTTTTGGTTATACTAGGGGCTATTTTGAGACCAGCCTTTAGGCGTTATATACATATGATCACTAAGTTACCAAGGTGGATATTGTGGGGCGGTGCAGTACTGGCATTTAGTGCAGGCTGCGTTAATACAGCAGCATTAATGGGTTTTGCGAACTTATCGGTCTCGCATGTCACGGGTAATGTGAGCTTATTTGCAGCGGCCATTGCCTATTTGGATGCTCGTAGTATTTTATATATCGGTACGCTACTGTTGTCCTTTTTAGCAGGGGCAATATTGAGTGGCTTTATCATTGGACAAGCCGCATTAAAATTGGGCAAACGCTATGGACAGGCGCTGTATATTGAAGCGGCATTACTATTGGTGAGCTATTGGCTGTACCAGCAGCATGATTTTTTGGGGCAACTGGCAGCAGCGATGGCATGTGGCCTACAAAATGCCATGGTAGCGACTTATAGTGGCGCAGTTATTCGTACCACTCATTTGACAGGGCTAACGTCCGATATGGGGGCTGCAATCGGTAACTGGCTGGCTGGTCGCTCGATTAGTAAGCCGACATTGGGTTTTCAAGCTGTTATTTGGTATTGCTTTTGCGGGGGTAGTGCAGTCGGGGCGTACTTGTTTGCCAAAGTTGGCTATGAGGCTCTATTTGTACCGATTACAATCGTTTTAACAGCGGCATTTATATATAACTATGCCTCAGATCGCTTGCCAGAAAAAAGAGAGCCAAAACGCGAGAGACACTCATCATAAGATAAGTGCCTCTCGTTTTATACGTTTTATCTTAAAGTCACACAATGGGTATTTGGGTGCCAAAGCACTAAATTACTTTTCGTCTTCTTCTTTATGATCTTCATGTTCATGCATGCCCTGCATCATATCAAGTGCTGAGTCATCGGTACGCTGTTGGTCTTCTTTGGCCAGACCATCTTGGTTGATATCTTTTCGCGCCATCTTGGTGGTCGAGTCGGTTTTATTTGTGTCTGTCATAAAGTGCTCCTATACGTTTTATGAATGTTTCAGCTCTAACAAAATTATGGTTTCAATCTATTGTTATTAACTATTTATTGGTGTTTTAGTGGAATTGCAACAGTTTAGTATGAGATATGGCCTCTGTGTTGTACATATAGGATATGGGCTTATTTAGTGACGTTGTGTAACAAAATACCCTGTGGCGACTGAGTAAGAAACGGGGCTAGAACTTATGATTAGATAGAAATGTAATGCACATCAGTGTCTAAATTTACAGCCTAATTCGAAGTAGGGGCTGATATAAAGCAAACCCATGCTTCATCAAAGGATTTTTTTGTTGTATATCTGCTATGATGGCGACGTGTTTTTTTGGGGTACGAGAAACAGAAGGTTGACGAGTAGTACACGTCTTTATATATGGGATTTCCCCACTGTCTTTGAGGAACTAAGGACATTTTATGTCAGAGCAAAAACTAGATAGCCATCTTCCTAAAGATGGCAATGAGTATTTATTTACAGATACCTTTCCAAAGGGTACGGGCAAAGGGTTGATCGTTGTCGTTATTGCAGCGCTTGTTAGTATGGTTATTTATAATGTATTACCATTCGACATCAATGCCAATAAGGGTCTGTCCCTGCTGTTTTTTATTGGTGTATTGTGGCTCACAGAAGCGGTACACGTGACGATTACTGCACTATTAGTAGTAGTGGTCGGGGCCTTAATTGGTATACCAGAGTTCGATGCTGAAATTGGTCTGCAAAGTTTCGCTAATCCTACCATTTATTTGTTCTTTGGTGGTTTTGCGCTGGCGGCGGCCTTGCATGTGCAGCAGTTGGACAAAAAAATTGCGCTAAAGATTTTATCGATGTCAGGTGGCAAACTAAGCACAGCCGTGTTTTTAATATTTGGGGTAACGGCATTCTTATCGATGTGGATATCGAATACGGCGACTGCAGCGATGATGTTACCGCTGGCGCTTGGTATTTTGACGCAAGTTGATCGTGAAAAAGATCGTGGTACTTTTGTTTTTGTGTTATTGGGTATTGCTTACTCAGCAAGTCTTGGGGGATTGGGTACCATTGTCGGTTCACCGCCTAACGCCATCGCGGCAAAAGCACTCGACATTGCCTTTGTGGATTGGATGAAGTTTGGTGTGCCAATGATGCTGGTATTATTACCGCTATTATTGGGTGCAATGTACGTGTTTCTTAAACCGAACCTAAATCGTAAAATCACACTGGTTGAAGACGAGCCTATTGCTTGGAACAAACCGCGTGTGGTGACTATTATCGTCTTTATCGTCACGGCATTGAGCTGGATATTTTCCAAAAAAATTGGCGCAGCACTGGACATTACTGATACCGATGCTGTTATTGCTTTATCAGCGGCGGCGGCTGTGGTCAGTCTGGGTTTGGTATCATGGAAACAAGTCTCTGATAATACCGATTGGGGTGTCCTCATGTTGTTCGGTGGTGGTATTGCCCTGTCAACGATTTTAAAAGTATCAGGGGCGTCGTTGGTACTGGGTGAGACGGTAGCCAATGCACTGTCTGCTGCACCGCTGATTGTGGTTATGATTGCAGTATCGGCGTTTATTATATTTTTGACAGAGTTTGCTTCTAATACTGCCTCTGCCGCGCTACTTGTACCTGTATTTGCGGCTATCGCTGAGCAGATGGGTCTGCCGCATGAAGTACTGGTATTGGTCATCGGTATTGGGGCTTCTTGTGCCTTTATGCTTCCAGTTGCCACGCCGCCCAATGCTATTGTATTTGGTACTGGCCTGATTAAACAGACGGAGATGATCCGTACGGGTGTCATTCTCAATATTATCGCTACCTTTGTGGTTGGGTTGTGGGCTTATTTTTTCTTGATATAGTCTCATTAACAGCGTTATGATAAATAAACCCGATGTCTCAACCATTACGAGGCATCGGGTTTTTTATTTGTTTTTACTCATTACTGATGTATCAAATCAGCAGTTACTTTTTAAAATAAAGACTCACCTTTTAACACAGCCCCTCATATTGATGACAAACTTGAGGTGGATGCAGAGGATATGTGTAACATCAATGCTCTTATCTCAAACGGTCAGCTTTTGATTGCGCCTGTTGGCCATATAGGAAATGGCGATCTTGAGATTGAAGAAGATAAAGAGTGTTTTGGATATGTGAGTATTAAGAACTTAAGGGAGTTATCATAATATGTCTTTAAACATGTACTACAAAAGCGGTATGATCCGCAAAACCCGCTGCCAAATCTCTGATGAGCTATTGCCCACCTTTTATCAGGTTCATGATAACGCTAATTTTCCACAATTGACGTGGTTAATTGACCGTCTTTATGATAATCCACAGATTCACCCTGAAACCGCTAGCGCGTTAGCCAATGAGATAGTGGCATTTGAGAAATTAATACTTTCGCTACATCTTCCTTTTCCTAGGCTGCCATTGCAAAAACTACATACCTTTTTTATGGGAGCGGCCACCAGCCAACAGATTATTTATACGAGTAGTGATTGATGTCATCATTTAGGCCATCTTTATAATAGTAAACTATGTAGGTATTTGCATTGCAATCAGGTCTTTCATCGTTCTGATGACTGTAGAACTCTGGAACAGCAAAAATCAATAAGTGATCTTTGACCTTAGTAGATACTACAACCACATTCTCAGTTCTAACCAAACACTATTACCAACTTGAATCACACCTAAATTACCCCCATAATCTAACCACTTCTAAATAATAAATAGCCTAAGTAAATATGCCCAATACTTCCAAGAATACAAACTTAGAAACATCTACTGTCGTTGAAAATCATGATACTGCAAAATCAGCAACAACAAACGATGAAAAAACCTCTTTAAGTGATACGACTGATTTACCAGTGCTGGCTAAAGACAGCTATTATCTAAGCCGTCTTGAGCGCGAGTTGGCGCGTGGTGCTGTCGCCAAAAATAAAAAATCCAATCACGAATCTGATCAGAAAAACAATAAAACCGATGAGATACTTGCAAAAAAACGCGCGCAGTATGACAAGATCAAAACCCGCTCACAACAAGCGGTGCAGGCACGTATTGAGAGTATCCCAAGCGACTTACCGGCCAAATTAAACCTTGATTTGCCTGTTAGTCAGCGTGCCGATGATTTGGTACAAGCCATCATTGATAATCAAGTCATCATTGTCGCAGGTGAGACGGGCTCTGGTAAAACGACGCAGTTACCAAAGCTTGCGATGCTGGCAGGACGCGGGATCACAGGACAAATAGGGCATACGCAGCCGCGTAGATTGGCCGCGCGTAGTGTTGCCAACCGTATCGCAGAGGAGCTGGGCGAGCCATTAGGTAATACCGTCAGCTTTAAGATTCGCTTTAATGAGCAAGGGTCAGCACAATCCGTGGTGAAACTGATGACCGATGGTATCTTGCTCGCGGAGTTGGGGCACGATCGTTTCTTAAGTAAATATGACACCATCATTATTGATGAAGCCCATGAGCGTAGCTTAAACATTGACTTTATCATGGGTTATCTCAAAAAAATGCTACCCAAGCGCCCTGATTTAAAAGTCATTATTACGTCAGCCACCCTTGATACCAAGCGTTTCAGTGAATATTTTAGCTGCTATGATGCCAAGCTAAAACGTCAAATACCTGCGCCGATTTTCAATGTTGAAGGCCGCAGCTTTCCGGTAGAAGTTCGTTATCGTCCACTCACCGATGAGCCTGTGACCAGCTCAGACGATGACAGCTATGATGATTTTGAGGATAATTTACCCCGTGCAGTGGTGGCAGCGGTCGATGAGTGTTTTAGTGACGCGCAAAACAAAGGGCATGCCGATCAAGCCGATATTTTGATATTTGCGGCGACCGAAGCTGAGATTCGCGAGTTACAAGACGTGCTGGTGCGCCATGGACCCAAACACACAGAAGTACTACCACTGTTTGCTCGGCAGACGTATGAAGAGCAGCAGCGTATTTTTCAGCCATCAGGCCGTGGTCGGCGTATTGTTATCGCCACCAACGTGGCCGAAACTGCGTTGACGGTACCGGGTATTCGCTATGTGATTGATTTGGGATTTGCGCGGATTTCACGTTACTCGTATCGCTCACGCGTGCAACGTTTGCCGATTGAAGCGATCTCACAAGCGGCGGCCAATCAACGTAAAGGTCGCTGTGGCCGTGTCGCGCCTGGCGTTTGTATTCGTCTGTATAGCGAAGAAGACTTTAGTGGCCGCCCTGAATTTACAGAGCCGGAGATTCTACGAACCAACTTAGCGTCTGTCATTCTACAGATGGCCAATCTGCGCCTCGGTAGCGTTGATGATTTTGAATTTATTGAGCCGCCAGATAGCCGCTTAGTCACGGACGGCCATAAACTGCTTGATGAACTGGGCGCGATTACAGTAAAAAACGAGTCAGCGCCTGCCAATCAAAACGCCAAGCCCAAATCGAAAAAGGGTTTAGATCACTTGCGTCTGACTCGTATCGGTCAACAAATGGCACGTATGCCTATCGATCCAAGGCTGGCACGTATGCTGGTCGCTGGCTCTGATTTTGACTGTATTCGTGAGATGCTTATTGTGGTTGCCGCGCTTGCCGTACAAGACCCACGCGAGCGCCCCGCCAATAAGCGCACGCAGGCCGATCAAAAACATGCGGTTTTTCGCCAAGATGACTCTGACTTCTTGTTTTATTTAAGTTTGTGGAAAGCGCTATTTGAAAAGGATGAAGATGGCAATAAGTTGTCTGGCAATCAGCGTAAGCAATTTGCGAAGAAAAACTATCTGAGTTTTCCGCGTGTGCGCGAATGGCATCAGACCCATCGTCAGTTGGTACAAATGGTGACTGAGCTTAAGCTGACCGATGTGAGCGATGCAAAAAATACTGATAAAGCCCATGCTAAAAATGCCTCCATTGAAGCGACAACGAGTGATCCTACGGCGATTGAAGATGAAGAGCTTCGGGCTGTTAAGTATGCTAATTTGCACCGAGCACTGTTAACGGGTTTATTGTCCATTATCGCGCATAAAACTGAAAATCGCGGTGAGTATTTAGCCGCGCGTCAACAAAAAGCCAAAATATTCCCAGCCAGTACGGTGTTTAAACAAACGCCGCCTTGGGTGATGGCGTTTGAGATGGTCGAAACATCACAAGTCTTTATGCGTACGGTGGCTAAGATTGAGCCTGAGTGGATCATCTCAGCCGCCGGTAACTTACTAAAATATCACTACTTTGAGCCGCATTGGTCGAAGAAGACAGGCCGTGTCAAAGCTTATGCCCAGATTAGTTTGTTTGGTCTCATTATTGTCAGTAAGCAGCTGACCAACTATGAGCAAGTCAACCTAAGTGAGTCACGAGAAATCTTTATTCGTGATGGTCTGGTGACGGGTAATTTGGGGCGTCAAGCGCCATTTTTACAGCATAATATGGATAAAATCGCGGACATTGAGCGCATTGAAGATAAATTACGCCGCCGTGATTTATTGGTCGATGAAGAATCACTGTATCAGTTTTATGATAAAAAAATTCCGGCTCATATTGCCAGCCGTAAAGCCTTTGAAGACTGGCGTGCTGAGGTAGAAAAGACGGATACTAAGCATCTATTCTTTACTGATGAAGATGTGTTAAACAGCCAAGCTCCGACCACGGGCGAGTTTCCAGAGGTATGGAAGTTGGGTGATTTAAAATTGCCCCTGCGTTATGTATTCGATCCGGCTAGTGATGATGATGGCGTGACTATTCGGGTGCCACTTGCCGCGTTACCGCAGCTTGATGCTATCGAGCTATTGTGGGGTGTGCCCGGATGGCGCTATGAGCTGGTGCTGCAGCTGCTCAAATCATTACCGAAAGACATACGCCGTCAAATCGTCCCCATTCCTGATACGGCTGACAGCTTGTTTGACGAGCTACAGCCGGCTGGTGGTCATGGCTTGCTAAAACAGTTGTGCCAAGCGCTAAACCGTCGCGGTATTATGTCAGTGACGCCAGAGAGTTTTAATCCGGCTAGTATTGACCGTTACTTACAGCCACAAATCTGCGTAGTCGATGATAAAAATCGCATCATCGAAAAAGGCCGTGATCTACAAACGCTTCAGATTCGTCATGCTAGTGAGACCAGTCAAGCAGTGAATGAGCAGCAAGGCGTGCATACCGAATTCCCTGAACATTTTGCCTTTAGTAAAAATCATCATAGCGCGGGTGTCGTGATGAAGCAGTTTGCGGCTCTAGTCGCTGATGAGGCAGGGGAAGCAGTGTCTATTCACCAATACACGGATGTCAATGCCGCGTTACAGGCGCACCGTGTTGGGGTGTTGACCTTAATCAAAGGCAAGCTTGGGGCGAAGAAAAAACAGTTGACCAGCCAAGTTGATAAGATATTCAAATTAGCGTTTGCGCCACTTGGTGATATGGACAAGCTCAAAACTATTATCATTGATGCGACGTTAGATGCTGCGCTCGAAGAGCACTATGTGTTGTTTGATCATAGCACCGACTTGCCTGAAAGCGCCGATAGCATGGCTGTGGGTTTGGCGGAGGAGCTACCGTTTACCACTGAGGAGTATGCACAAACTTTAGAAGTGGTGGCTAGTAACTTCCTATTGACTGGTCAAGGTGTCATAAAAACGCTCAAAAACGTCTATACCCGTTGGCAACGTATACGCCAAGGGTTATTGATGCTTGATCGGGAGATCTTCGGTGAGTCTATCGAGGATATTGAAGATCAGTTAGAAGATCTGCATTTGGCTGACTTTGTTTATCGGATGGATTATAGCCATTGGCAACAATATCCACGCTATCTTGAAGCGCTAGAGATTCGTCTTGAGCGCCTTGAGCATAATCTGGATGCTGATCTTGATGGTGTCTATGCGCTGGACTTACATATGGAGCGGCTAGCAGGACGGGCGGACAAAGATGCCATCAGTGAATATCGTTGGATGGTGGAGGAATATCGTATTCAATTGTTTGCCCAGCCAATGAAAACTCGTATGGCAGTATCCCCTAAGCGCCTCAGCAAGATGTGGGATAAGGTCAGTTAAAGTAGGAAAGTATTTTGGTGCTTTTATGGTAGGTTAGAGCAGGCGTTATTCACACTGTTTTAAGCTTATGATAAAGGACCATTAGCATCTAAATGGGACAAGGGCTGGATTATCGATTGCTGATCCAGCCCTTTTTATTTGAAAGCGTTATTGCCTGATATTTTCAGTCAGTATACCCATGCTATAAAGGATAAATGCAATCACTGTTAGTATCACAATAAAGGGTGTGAGTATCCAGATCACAGTGTTAATCAGTAACGCGGGTAACAACCCATCAAACAGTACGGTATCTGGTGTAAAAAAATCGGTCACTACATCGATTGCGTGCTTGGCAATGGGGAACAGTAAGGTACTTAACGCTAACATGTAAATGTACTTGCTAAAACCAGGATCGCTCACGAGAACTGTAAAGTAAAACACTAAGAAAAAAGTGACCCCTAATGCCCAGCACTTGAGAGTATAACTTAAATGTCTCATATTCATTCCTCACAGATCTCGTTGCGATCGCACGTAGAGAGCAGAGCAATCCAATAAATTCGAAATAGTAAATACTATATATGTTATATAACGAATATATTAATTAAGTCAACTATTTTTCACTAAAAATATTTTGTAAATGGTTTGCCTACAGTTTGATGGTCTAAAAATATTTTTATAATCGATTTTAAAATAGCCTAAGTAATAATAAATACATCATTTTTATAAAGACACACACGGCTATAACCCATTAAACCAACAAGTTTATTAAACTTTAGTGTGATACTTTACAGTTAAACGCTTATAGTTTTGATATAAAAGACATTAGACCCAACAGTACAAAAGTATAAATACCGCCTTGAGAACGTTTTAGGAATACATCTATGGAAGGACTAGTTGGTACAGTAAACGGAATTATTTGGAGCTCAGCCCTAATCTATCTATGTTTAGGAGCTGGCCTGTTTTACTCCATCATGACGCGTTTTGCGCAAGTGCGGCTATTTGGTGAAATGTTACGTTTGATATTCAAAGGGAAGGCCAGTGTTGATGGCATCTCGTCCTTTCAAGCTTTAACCTTATCTTTGGCTGGACGCGTCGGTATGGGAAACATCGCAGGGGTAGCGGCAGCCATTGGTTTTGGTGGACCAGGTGCAGTATTTTGGATGTGGGTGGTGGGTTTCTTAGGAGCTTCTACCGCCTACGTCGAATCGACACTCGCCCAGATATACAAAGAAAAAGACGTCAATACGGGCCAATACCGTGGCGGGCCTGCTTACTATTTTGAGCGTGTACTCGGCCAGCGCTGGTATGGCGTCATTTTTGCCATTGCGGCCCTGATTGCTTTAAGTATGTTCTTACCTGGTATTCAGGCGAATGGCGTGGTCAATGCGGTGACTCAGGTCGTGGGAGAAGGCGCGTCCATAAATATTTTAGGTAAAGAGGTGGGTACCACACGGTTAAGCGCACTAGCGATGATTTTGGTGGTTTTTGGCATCATTATTTTCGGTGGGGTTAAACGTATTGCTACCGTGACCGAGCTTGTGGTGCCTTTTATGGCGATCGGCTACATGGTATTAGCCTTGATTATTGTGATAAGCAATTTTGAGATGATCCCACAGGTATTTGGACTCATTATCAGCGATGCCTTTACCGCGCAAGCAGGCTTAGGAGCAGCAATTGGCTGGGGTGTTAAACGCGGTGTGTATTCAAGTGAAGCAGGTCAAGGTACAAGCCCGCACGCAGCGGCGGCGGCGGAGGTTGACCATCCAGCGCAGCAAGGTTTGGTTCAATCATTCTCAGTCTATATCGATACTTTATTGGTTTGTTCTGCAACGGCGTTTATGATTTTGACCATGGGTACTTACAATGTCCAAGGCACACTATCTGATGGGCAATATGTGGTACAAAATGTCGTCGCTGGCACTGAGATTAATTCACCCGCCTTTACGCAGCTGGCGATGGAGTCCTTATATGGGGCTTTTGGCAATATTTTTATTGCCATAGCTGTGTTTTTCTTTGCGTTCACTACCATTTTGGCCAACTACTATATTGCGGAAGTCAACGTTGTCTATTTGACTCGCTTCATTGGCCCTAAAGCCAATAAAGTCGGTCTATTTTTTGTGAAAATACTAATGATGGTAATGATTGCTTATGGCGCCCTCAACTCAGCAGGTTATATTTGGGCGATTGGCGATATCGGAGTGGGCCTTATTGCTTGGTTGAACATCGTCGGCATCTTAGTTATTTTCTTTATGGCACGTCCCGCTATAAAAGCGCTTAGAGATTATGAAGCGCAGCGTAAAGCAGGGGTAAAAACTTACACTTTTGATCCCATAAAAATCGGTGTTAAAAATGCCTCCTATTGGGAGGAGCGGCACTTAAAAGAAAAGCAAGCCTTAAAAGAAGAGGCGTTATACAAGCCCTCTTAATAAATGAGATTGCTCCAATCATATGATGAGAGATGCACTAGCGGGGGAGCTTATTTATAATCTCTCCAGCTCGCTTGGAGGTGCCCCTTCTCTTAGCCAATCTATGTCCGTTAAAAAATAAAAAACCCGTTTTAGAGGTTTGACTCCAACCTCTAAAACGGGATTGATGAACCTATAAAATTTACTAGGTAAATGACGGGCTAGCTTTCTAGCTGCTCGATCATGCTTTGATACTTTTCTTTTCTATCAGTCATCTTACGGCGTTTTTCCTCAGCATTCTCTACTGGTTCTTTAGAGTCTTCTACTTTTTTGTCAAAAGCTTCCAGCTCCGCATCTACGCCCTCTAAAAGTTTATTGAGTATTAAGGCAACCGCTTTTTCAGAAACGTCGTGGGTTACGTTAGAAGCGTCAGACTTAAACTCATCTTTAAGTTTAGAAGCCCATTGATAGATATTTGTTACCATCGCCCCGTACTTATCGTCTTTACCGGATTTGTCCTCTTTATCAGATTTACCGTTTTTATCTGACATAATTTCGTCTTTAAGCTTAGACGCCCATTGGTAAATGTTGGCTATCGTGACGCTGTTATCAGACTTATCATCTTTATCAGACTTATCATCTTTATCAGACTTATCAGACTTATCATCTTTATCA
>NZ_DFBY01000035.1:23453-37387 GCF_002366815.1 Psychrobacter sp. UBA3068
TATCAGACTTATCATCTTTATCAGGCTTATCATCTTTGTCAGACTTATTGTCTTTGTCAGACTTATTGTCTTTGTCAGACTTATTGTCTTTGTCAGACTTATCGTCTTTGTTAGACTTATCATCTGTGTTAGAAGAATCGTCGTCAGAAATGACGTCATCACCTTTTAAAACTTCTACAGACGTTACCGCATCGTTGTTAGGGGTCTCTGTTGACTCATTCTCTACGTTATTATTTGGGGAATTATTTGACATATCTTATAGCCCTCTTTATGTTATTTATTGGAAGATGTCGATACTTGATACTAAGCCAGTCGCTTTTTTTATTCAGTATATTAATGTAAATATATGAGACGACAGCTTAGTTTTTCGACATTATATTTAAGAGGTTAAATATAAAAGTCAGTAATTACCACTGCTGTCATGCTTGATAGTTGGATAACTAAGTTTTTGAAATAAATGGTTTTTTATTGACAGGTGCAAGTGCTACCGTATAACTGTGCAAGCCATAGGCGCTATTTTATTTTAAATGGATTATGTGACCTTTCTTAACAGTTCTTAGGTAAAGGCGATGAATCTTTATTCAGCCTGCCACTAAGTGGCTCAGTAAGTATAGGCCATACTATTGAGCGTTTTGTGCTATAGATTTACTACTAGAGTGAATGAAGTAAAGCGCAATTGCGAGACACACTAACGCACTGATACGACTGCCTGATAGATGGATTGCTTCATTACCTAACCAGCCAAAATTATCGATTAGCACGCTCATGCACAGCTGTCCAAAGATGACTGCCACGGTTGCCACAGCAGTACCGATACGCTGTACTGCCACCACCATAATGACAATATAAGGGACGCCGCACAGCGCCCCTAGCAGCTGCCATTTTGGTACATTCATTAAGGTAACAGTATGATTGGGTTCAAAGAAGAATATAAGCAAGGATGTTACTACCGCGCCCACAGAAAAAGTGAGAAACGCACTTTTGAATACGCCAACGTTGCCGCCAAGGCGTCCATTTAACGCTGCTTGTACACTTAAGGTCGCACCGCCAATGATTGCTAGGATAACCATCAATATAAGTGTCATGTGTTTTACCCCTGAGCCATAAAAAAAAGTGCCGCAATAATGAAAAATAAAGCAATAATTCTCTTATTGTCTATTTTTCGTTCAGTGGTTCCAAATAAACCGTAGTGGTCTATGATCAAGCTCTTAGAGACTTGCCCAGCCAGAATGCCAATCATGGTCATCGCGATCCCAATAACGGGTGTCACTACCGTTAATATCACAACGTAAATAGGGCCTAAAATGCCACCAACTAGCAGTAGGGGAGGTTGTGAGAAAAATGATGGGCTGTCTCGTGGACTAAAAAACAACATTAAAAAGAAAGTCAGAGCCGCCCCAACACCAAAAATACTCAATGTCGCCCACAGCTCCCCAACTTGACTCCCTAAAGGTCCAAGTAAGCCTGCTTCCACAGACAATCCCATGCCTCCTAAAATAACAATAAGTACTAACAATATTTGCATGAAAACAACCCTAATAAGCAAGACTGGGTAGTCTACAACAGCTTCTCCCCATAAAAAACGCTACAATGTAGAAATCACCTTTGCATAAGTTGCACAAATGAACACAGTAGATAATATCAGCATAAAAACCTTACTTTTTTATATCAGCGTTTTTAATGCCCAGAGCTTTTCGGTGGTGGCTCGAAAAGAAGGGGTATCTGCTTCTAAAGTGTCACGTATCATCAAACAGTTGGAAGACTCGTTGGGGCAGCAGCTTTTTTATCGTAATACACGCGCTGTTATTCCTACCGAAGCGGGTCGTGTGTTTATGATTTATGCACACTCCATGACCGAGAGTATGAATGCCGCACAAAAGGCGCTTCAAGATAGAACGTTAGAACCGGGAGGACTAATAAGAATCAATGCACCCGTCTATTTTGGACAACGCCACATCGCACCTTGGCTACCTCAGCTTAGTACCCAATATCCTAAACTGCAGATAGAGTTGACGTTGACCGATGATTTTATTGACCCGCATCACTATGCAACAGACGTCATTTTTCGGATCGGGACATTGGATGACTCGGCTTGTCATGCGCGTATTTTTGGTACGCAAACCTATCATCTCGCCGCTTCCCCAGAGTACATAAACAAAAACGGTAAACTGCAAACACCAGCAGATTTAATGCATCATAAATGTTTGGTTTATAAAGGCTCAACAGGACCCAATCGCTGGCTCTTTCAGGCAAAAGATGAAGAATGGGCATCTTACTTAGCACCTGCTTTACTGATGTCCAATAATGCAGAATCTTTGCTAGTGTCCGCGCTCAAAGGCATGGGGATTGTGCTTTTTCCGGATTGGTTGATCGGTGATCATCTAAAAGATGGCACGTTAGTGAAGGTACTGCCTGATTACAATGCCGCTGTGAAAACAACGCCTCAACACATCGCCGCCATTTATCCTAATACACGCCACGTTTCTCTCAATGTCAGAACGTTGATTGATTATTTCGCTCAGGTTTACGGTGAGCCACTGTATTGGCAGCTTATTTAAAACTGTGTATTTGGATAGTGATAAGTATGCTAATGACCATCAGTAGTAGCCGTGCGTTGTGTTTGGGAAGAAAAACACATAAAAATTATCAATAAGTCACTCAGTCAGCAGGGCGGCTAACTATAACGGTACTTACCAGTGTTACTGTAAGGTGCTTGAAAAAGATAAAAAACTTATTAAAAATGATTGAATAACCTTTGTTAAGCCGTCCTCTGGTTTAACAAGTCAAATTGGCAAAACCGATTTTGGACTTTTTTTAAATCAGTGTGAAGCAAATAAACAACGCCACCCGCGCCGTCCTACTATGTGGGCTGAGTGAGCGCTGTAAAATGCTTGAATATTGAATTTGTTACTTTTATCACAGCTGTGCTTTGGCGGTGTTGTGCAATCAAAGTGTGGCCAATCAATCGGAGTATCCTATGGAGCTGGCTGAGCTTTCAGAAAAACAAACCTCAAACAGGCAACAAGGCGAGCGTATCATCCTACGTTTGACCTATATTAGCCGTCATAACCCCGATAATAAGAATATCGAAGTGACGCGTATCCTTGCACAGGCGCAGCGCAATAATGAGCGTAACGGAATTACTGGCGCTTTAGTCATCAATGAGGACTACTTTATCCAGAGCATTGAAGGGGCAAGACCTGTCATTAACGAGCTGTTAAGAAAGCTGGTTAAAGACGATCGGCACTTTTCGTTGCAAGTTATTGAGTGTACTGAGATTGAGCAGCGGCGCTGGAGTCAGTGGTCAATGAAACATTTAACCCCAAGTGAGCACGATACAGAACATGTGCGCAAATTTTCAGCGGGTAAGGATTTTAACCCTTATCTAATGAGCACCACACAAATCGTGAATTTCATTGAGACACTATCGGAAGTTCAAGAAAAACGTACATCTGCGACAACAGATCTTAGTTTTCAATAACGCGGTTGGGTTCAATACAATTTATATGAGAGATGAGATATGACGAACACTACTTTGGAGCCCCATATTTTGGTCAGTATGACCTACGTTAGCCGGGCAAACCCAGATATGTCAGCGGAAGAGTTCAGTGCAATTTTGCAACAGGCACAAGCAAATAATACGGTTAACGCCATTACTGGCATGCTGATTTTTAATAACAACTATTTTTTGCAAACCATCGAAGGATCGAGAGCACAGATCAATCATTTGTTGGATGCTTTGATTGCCGATCAGCGGCATTATGATCTACAGCTGATTGAAACACGTGAATTGAGATGTAGAGAGTGGTCTAGATGGGCGATGAATTATGCTTCTCCAACCAAAGAAAATGCCGCGCTTTATCTTAAATACTCGACGACTGTCAATTTTAATCCCTACTTACTGAGTGCCGAATCCGTACGGGGTTTGATGAGTGAGCTGAGTCAGTAACGAGGGTCGAATGCTTTTGGTGTGTCTTTATTCAAAATAAACACCAAAACGGCTCCTAAGATGATCGCACTTGCCACCACAAACGGTACAGTGAGTTGCTCAGACAAAAAAACCACCCCTAGTAAGGCGGCAAGCACAGGCACGCACAGTTGTACAATCGCGGCTTGTGTGTTTTTTAATAAAGGCATTGCCGTATACCAGATACTATAGCCCATACCAGATGCGATCGCCCCTGAGGCACACGCCAGTACGATACCTTTGGTGGTTATACTCTCTAAATGACTGTTAGTGACGCCTGTGTTATTTAAATATATCCCCACGATGAGCAGGATCGGAACGGCGACAAGGCTTCTGAAAAAGTTAAAACCGGTGGCTCGTAGTGGAGAGATACATGACTTGCCGCGTATGCTATATACTCCCCACGCCACACCGCTTACCGCCATGAGTGTCGCTGCTAATAGTGAAGGTGCTGCCACTGATGGTAGCATTAAGTAAATAAATCCTGCCACAGCTACAAAAAATGCCAGCCATTGCAATGGGTTTAATTGCTCTTTTTTATAGATGCCCCAGCCGATCATGGTGAGCTGAACGGCCGAAAACAAAATCAGCGCGCCCGTACCAGTATCAAGCGCCACGTAGGCAAGCGAAAAGCACAATGCGTACACTACTAGGCTGAAGCTACTCAACCAACTGCCTTTATCGTTTAACAGTGCCTCACGGTCGGTATGACTGTACTTTACTGCTTGGGATCGCAAACGGTAGGCATGAAGCGTCATGATAACGCCCAAACAAACAGCGGCGCTCATTAGGCGAATAATAGTAAAGCCCCATGCATCTATATAGCCCTCTGCCAACGCCATCCTACAAAACAAAGAGTTTGCGGCAAAGGCGAGTAACGCAATAACGGTATAAAACGTGGCTTTCAAAAATAATTCCTACAATTGGTAAGCAGTTTTTCGAATAAAATGGTCAAGAACTGGCCTTGAACCGCTCATTGCTTTTTCAGATGCGCTGCTGCTATCAAAGCAGCTTGCTTATGAGCAAAGCTGATATAACTCCTCCACTATAAAGTAAATATAGTGCTGCTAGGATAAAATTTTGCAGCCTCTGTTAGCAACTGTTAGTAACGGCACAGCACGCAAAAAAGACGTTCCTAGAAGTACATTATAATAAGTGTGCTTCTTTTATTGAATGAACGGTAGCTGTCCTGCTAAAAACTCAGTGACTGATTGTCTCACAACAACACCTATATTGCCGGATTGACTGCAAAGATCTTCTCTTAAGTTGACCCAATCATAACTGGTTTTTGATAAGAAGGATGGGATGACGGAATGCTCAAAGCAACCCCTAGTACCAAACGCAATAGCACAGACAAAAATGATAAATAGGAAATAGAAGTATGGATTGGGCCAGTATTTTTATTTATGACACGACTTGGGTGTTTGCCGTTGAAATCTTAATACGCGTCACAGTGATGTTTGTGCTCATTATTTCGTTTTTACGATTTACCGGCAAGCGCGGTGTTCGTCAACTGTCTATCTTTGAGTTGACTATCATTTTGTCACTGGGTTCGATTGCAGGCGATCCCATGTTTACTGAGGATCTACCTATTATTCAGGCGGTACTGATTATGAGTACCGTTATCTTGCTTTATCGACTGTGTACTTGGGCAATGATGAAGTTTCAGCCTATTGAAAATTTTTTGGAAGGGAAGTCGCTTTATATTGTCGAGGATGGCATGCTGGTGCTTGAGAAGATCAAAAAGGGTAAGATGTCACATGATGAGTTTTTTGCTGAAATGCGCCAACAAGGGGTCGAGCACCTAGGTCAAGTACGGACTGGATTGTTAGAGACAGATGGGAATTTTAGTGTGCTGCTGTATCCACCTAAAAAAACGGTCTATGGTCTGCCACTGTTTCCCAAACAGTATCAAGCAGTAGAAAAAATAGAAATAGGCGTTTGTTATGCGTGCATGTACTGTGGCTATGTCGAGCCTATCTCTGAGCCCAACCAGCTCTGTGTACGTTGTGAGAATCAGTGTAAGAATTGGGCTAAGGCATTAAACAGTCAGATTGTGAGATAGAAAATAGAGTAAATGCGTCATAAAGTGGCGGGTCGCCTTAGTGCTTTTTGGTATCGCCCACCACTTTATCCATGACCGCAAACAGCAAGCCAGATATTACGAAAGTCATGTGAATAATCACTTTCCACATCAATTTGTCAGCATCAACTTCGCCCATTTTACTCGTTATGTCCATAAATGACTTTAACAGATCAATAGCAGAAATAGCGACGATGGCACCGATGACTTTTAGCTTTAGGCCAGAAAAATCAACTTTCCCCATCCAGCTAGGGCGATCATCATGAGTGCCCGTATCAATTTTTGAGACAAAAATCTCGTAGCCACTGAAGATAATAATAAGCAGCAAGCTGGCAACCAATGAGATATCGACCAGCACCAGTATATCCACAATAACACTGGCTTCAGAGGCTACGATGATATCAGCAAACATATACCATAGTTTTTGGACGAATTTGATAAACAGTAAAATAATCCCTAAAACCAGACCCAAATAAAAAGGGGCCAATATCCAGCGACTATTGAATATCATTTTTTCTAGATAGCGTTCAAGGTTTTTTAGCATGGACATCTCTTAAAGTTGTTGAAGGTAAAAGGGTGGAGCGTCTACTTAGCACGGGGTAACTGATTCATTTTAGAAAGCCGTTCAACAACTTTTTGCACCCTCTCACTTCTATCACCGCCAACACAGTAAAATGACTGTTGGTGATCGGTTAACTGACTGGCAAAAAAAGCACTGATCTCTTCACGCTGATGGGGACTGTCACGCAAGTCATCCGCGACCCACGGGGTATCAATGTCGGTCAATATTATCAAATCATAATGATGGGTTAACGCGGCAAGGGTTAACGCGTCGGGACAATCATCGTAGTACCAATTGGCATACACCATTAGCTCAAACAAACTGGTATCACAAAATAAGTAACGGTTTTCATCTGGCATTTGAGCCACTTGTTTGGCCAGTTCGTTCTCTAGCGCTATCTGACCTTGCGCGATAGGGAGAAGGTCATCCCATGTACAAGTGAGCTGCTTGTCATCCCACTTTGCTTGTAGGTAAAGACGCATGTACTCTGGTACCCACAGGCTACCGAAGTATGCGGCTAAGTCGCGACATAGCGTGGTCTTGCCAGTACTTTCTGCCCCTAATACCGCGACAGTAATAACGGAATTAGGCGTATGCTGTATGAGGTTGGGTGCGATAGCGGCGTTGCCATTCATAATAAGCCCAAATTGCGATGAGAGTAAAAATTACGTATTGTAGTGCCGTAAATGTCAGACCTTTATAAAAGTACAAAGGAACGGAGATCGCATCAGCGATGATCCACAGTAACCAGTGCTCAATTTTGCGCCTCGCCATGAGCCACATCGCCATCAAAAAAAGCGCTGTGGTTAGCATATCGGTATAGTCAACCCACGTAAACAGATGCAGGCCGAGTGCGGCGCCATCGAAATTAAAGCCGTTATTAATCACTGGACGAAAGTAATAAACGGAGGCGACAAAAGCGATAGTCGCAGTGGCTAGAGCGGCCAATGTCGGCATATCTTTTATGCTTAAACGTTCAACTTGAATCGTGTGGTGGCCATCAGTGCTTTTTAATGACTCATGTTGTTGCTGGCCCGTGGGGTTTATGTGATCCTGATACTTTTTGTACGCTTTATTCTTCTTATTCTGCGACCAATTCACCCAACCATAGAGACTCATGATGGTATAATAAGCGTTGATAAACATATCGCCAAACAACTGCCATTTCCATAGCAGGTAAACAAAGATAGCGGTGCTGATTAAGCCTACGGGAAAGACTAAAACATTGGTCTTGCTGGCGAGTAAGACACTTGCCACGCCAAATACCACGGCAACCAATTCAAGTACGATGAATACAGTGGGGTAATCCGCGTATTGACCAAACAACCAGTTAATAACTTCTGCCATTAGCATTTCCAAATGTGAGCATTGATTATGTTTTGTGGATCATAACGTTTAGTGAACGTTACGTGTTCGAACTCAGGCTGCTGTCAACCACCGCTAATTATAACGTAGATGCCCCAAAATGAGGCAGTCTTTACTTATTTTTCACAACAAACAGATTATTTGTAACAAAGTATTAGAAAAATAATTATATTCAGGCATAATAAAGGCACTGATTTTAAGTTTACAGTTATTCACTGAAGAAGAACGACTGTTATTTTTCACTTTTATGCTTATCCCAAGCCCTATAGTAGTAGACAAGGAAGCTTATCATGACGACTTGTATCACAGGCACTGGCCTGTATATCCCTCCCTTTAGCATCAGTAATGAAGAGTTGGTAGATTCATTCAACCAGTATGTTGAGAATTATAATGCAAAGCATGCTGATGAGATAGCAGCAGAGACGGTTACTGCCCTTGAGCCATCATCAGCGGCCTTTATCGAAAAAGTATCTGGTATCAAATCACGTTACGTGATGGAAAAAGATGGTATTTTAGATCCGGAGATTATGGCTCCAGTTATTCCTTACCGTAACTTGGGCGAAGAGCTGTCTATCATGGCAGAAATGGGCGCTGCAGCGTTAAAAGACGCATTGGCAGACGCTGGACTTGAGGCCAATGATTTAGATGGCATTATTCTTGCCTGCTCAAATTTTCAGCGCACGTATCCTGCAGTGGCGATTGAGATTCAAAATGAAATCGGTATGATTGGCGGTTTTGCTTATGACATGAATGTTGCTTGTAGTGCGGCGACTTTTGGACTTTCACAAGCCCATGGCTCTATCGTCTCTGGTCTTGCCAAACGTGTCGCTGTGGTCAATGTTGAGATCACTTCAGCCCATCTTAACTGGCGCAATCGTGACAGCCACTTCATTTTTGGTGATGTCGCCACCGCTTCTATCGTCGAAGAACTGGACACGCCAAAGGGTTATGAGATCCTCAACTCTAAGCTGTTCACGCAGTTTTCGACCAATATCAAAAACGAATATGGCTTTATGGATCGTTCTGAGTTTTTGGCGGCCCAGACCGAGATGTATCCTGATATCAAAGAACCAGTGACTGATAAGCTTTTTTTGCAGAATGGTCGTAAAGTCTTCCGTGAAGTCTGTCCAAAAGTGTCAGAAGTCATCACCGAGCATTTGCAAGAAAACGACATACCAACGTCCGATGTTAAGATGATGTGGCTACATCAAGCCAACGCCAATATGTTAGATTTAATCCTGCGTACTGTTGTTGGTAAGGAAGCGGATAAAGCCATTGTCCCAAGCGTTATTGCTGAATTCGCCAATACCAGCTCAGCCAGTCCAATGATTGTCTTCCATCGCTATAAAGATGAGCTGGCGTCAGGTGATTTGGGGGTTATTTGCTCATTTGGTGCTGGTTACTCAATCGGTTCGGTGCTGGTTCGTAAGGTGTAGCGTTTAACCTTAAGTTTTTTGTCGTCATTAAAATAGCTAAGAGTATTCTTAGCTATTTTTTTATGGCCACGTTTTTATGGTTGTGTTTTCAGTGCGTTACTGTAGAGAAACTAAATGATGAGAATACGGTGGCAGTATTTCAGAATCGATATAGCTTGCCAATATAATGGCAAGTTTACTCAGAGGTTTTAATTTAAGCTAAAAAATTTGCTATAATCACCGTCTTACTCCTCTCATCCAATTAAAAGTCCTTTTATGAAAGAATCCTTACGCCTGCGTTTAGACCAGATGGTAGACCGTTATGAAGAGGTCACCGCCTTATTATCAGATCCTAGCGTCATCAGTGATAATAATAAATTCCGTGAATTGTCTGTTGAGCATAGTGACTTGATGGATATCACTACTTTGTGGCAAAACTATGTGCGTGCAGAAACGGATCAGGCCGATGCAGAAGCGATGCTGTCTGATGCCACAGATCCTGACATGAAAGAGATGATGATCGATGAGATTGATAATGCCCGTGATACCATCATTGAGATGGAAGAGGCGCTCAATCTTATGATGTTGCCAAAAGACCCCAATGATAAAGTGCCAGCGTTTCTAGAGATTCGCGCAGGCACAGGCGGCGATGAGGCCGCCATTTTCTCTGGTGACTTGTTCCGCATGTACCAAAAGTACGCGCAGACGCAAGGTTGGACGGTAGAAGTGTTATCTGCCAGTGAAGGTGAGCATGGCGGTTATAAAGAGATTATCACCCGTGTGTCAGGTAACAGCGTCTATGGTCGTCTCAAGTTTGAATCTGGTGTACACCGTGTGCAGCGTGTACCAGAGACTGAAAGTCAAGGTCGCGTGCATACGTCAGCCTGTACGGTTGCTGTCATGCCTGAGGTTGAGATTGATGACACAGTGGATTTGAACCCAGCAGACATTCGTTTTGATACATTCCGCTCGAGCGGTGCGGGTGGTCAGCATGTCAATACCACGGATTCTGCGGTACGTTTGACCCACATTCCAACCGGTACCGTGGTAGAGTGTCAACAAGAACGTAGCCAGCATAAAAACCGTGCACAAGCCATGAAAATGCTGATTTCAAAGATCCAGCAAGTCAAAGTGCAAGCACAGGTGGATGCGGCAGATACCATCCGTCGTGACTTGGTAGGTAGTGGTGACCGTAGTGAGCGTATCCGTACCTACAATTTCCCACAAGGGCGCATGACTGATCACCGTATTAATCTCACGTTATATAAGCTTGATTCTATTATGGAAGGCGATTTGGATGAGATTCTTGATGCGTTGTTGCGTGAGCATCAGGCGGATTTGATGGCCAGTATTGGCGGTGGTGACTAGAATCTAGCCCTACAAAAATTTGTACTTTTCCAAAGGTCTCTACGTTTTTACCGCTGTTTTTCTAATAATAAGCACTGATTTAATTTTTCTATTTTCGTTTATCCCTTTAATTACCCAATAATATTGAGAGTGTTATGTCAAAGCACAACAATCAAAATCAGAACCAAGATCAAACCCCACTAGAAGACGCTAACGAGCTGATTGCGCAGCTACAAGCCAAGCTAGACGATATCAGTGCTTCAGGCAAACAGCCGTATCCGAATACATTTAAACGCACTGATTATGCAAAAGATTTGCAAACGGCATTTGATGGTATCTCAAAACAAGAAATTGAAGAGAAAGTGGCTAACGGGGAAAAGACACAGGTCAATGTGGCAGGACGAGTCATGCTCAACCGTGGATCATTCATTGTGATTCAAGACATGACGGGCCGCATTCAGTTGTATGTTGCCCGTAAAGAGCTGGATGATGAAACACGGGCCAGTATTAAATCACTAGATTTGGGTGATATTGTTGGGGTGTCAGGTTATATCGGTCGCTCAGGAAAAGGGGACCTATATGTACATATTGAAGAGATCACTCTGCTAACCAAATCACTACGCCCAATGCCAAATAAGTTCCATGGCCTCGCCGATGTAGAAGCACGCTATCGCAATCGTCATCTGGATTTGATGACCAATGAGACGACGCGTGATACGTTTATGATTCGCAGTCAAGTCATCAGCGGTATCCGTAAATTTATGCTTAATGAGCGCTTCATGGAAGTCGAAACGCCAATGATGCATCCTATCCCAGGTGGCGCGGTGGCGCGTCCGTTTGTGACCCATCATAACGCCTTAGATATGCCGCTGTATTTACGTATTGCGCCTGAGCTTTATCTCAAGCGTTTGGTCGTTGGGGGTTTTGAGAAAGTATTTGAGATTAACCGTAGTTTCCGTAATGAAGGGGTGTCAACGCGTCATAACCCTGAATTTACTATGATTGAGTTTTATCAAGCGTATGCTGACTATCATGACTTGATGGATTTGACTGAACGCTTATTTAATGAGTTGGCGATAGATATTTTGGGCACGACAGAGATTACCTATCAAGAAGAAGCCATTAGTCTAAAAGCGCCTTTTGCCCGTCTGTCTATGTCTGATGCGATTGCAAAATATGCCGAAAATTTCGATATGGCACGTATCAATGATCGTGAGTATCTAGCAGAATACGCGTCAACGACACTTAAGCAGCAAGTGAAAGATGTGTTTGGTGTGGGCAAATTACAAACCATTATTTTTGAAGAAACCGCTGAACATCAATTACGTCAGCCCACCTTCATTACTGAGTATCCAGCAGAAACCTCACCACTGGCACGCCGTAGTGATGACAACCCTGAAATCACCGATCGGTTTGAGTTATTTATCGGCGGTCGCGAATTGGCCAATGGCTTTAGTGAGCTTAATGACCCAGCGGATCAAGCAGAACGCTTCCGTGGGCAGGTTGCTGAAAAAGATGCTGGTGATGATGAAGCCATGCACTTCGATGAAGAGTATATCGAAGCCTTGTCTTATGGTTTACCACCAACCGCAGGTGAGGGTATTGGTATCGACCGCTTAGTGATGCTATTGACTGACTCGGCCAGTATTCGTGATGTGATCTTATTCCCACATATGCGCCGTAAAATTGATTAATGATTCATCGGCTTTAATCAAAATCGCTTAGTGAATATAAGACAATCGCTTGTCGAAACAGTAAGAAGCCAGACGAATGCGCTGGCTTTTTGCTATAATAAATATCGAAAAATAGTATTCAAAATAAGCACTCTAACTACTTGGCACAATGGATAGCTATGTCGCAGCAATATCAAGTTTTAGCTCGCAAATACCGCCCCAAAAACTTTCATGAGTTGATTGGGCAAACGCATGTCTCCCAAGCGTTGATCAATGCGATTGACTATAATCGTCTGCATCATGCCTACCTCTTTACAGGGACGCGCGGCGTGGGTAAGACGACGATTGCGCGCATTTTATCTAAGTGTTTGAACTGTGATACAGGCATTACTAGTACCCCTTGTGGGGTGTGTGATAACTGTGTGGCCATCGATCAGGGGCGCTTTATTGATCTTATTGAGATTGATGCCGCTTCCCGTACCAAAGTCGAAGACACTCGTGAGCTATTAGATAATGTTCCTTATGCGCCAAGCCAAGGTCGTTACAAGGTGTACCTCATCGATGAGGTACACATGCTCTCGACCCATAGCTTTAATGCGCTACTTAAAACGCTAGAAGAGCCGCCTGAGCATGTGAAATTTTTGCTGGCGACGACGGATCCACAAAAATTGCCAATTACCATTATCTCTCGCTGCCTGCAGTTCGTGCTGCGTCCGCTACCGCAAACGCTACTTAGTGAGCATTTGGCCAATATCCTGACCCAAGAGCAAGTGACTTACACTCAGCCAGCACTTTGGCAGCTGGCAAGTGCGGCCAAAGGCTCAGTACGGGACGCTCTGTCATTAACAGATCAGGCGATCGCTTTTGGTCAAGGGGCGCTTGATGATGCCACCGTCAATGCGATGCTTGGTTTGATTGATGCGGCTGACTTGGTTAGCTTGATCACAGACATCTATAATCATGACAAATCTGCCGTCGCCGCCCATGTTGAGCAAATGCGTGCGCAGATGGTTGATGCCACCAGTATGTTCGATGGCCTCGCTGAGCTACTACATCAATTAGCATTGACTCAACTATTACCTGAAGTTGCTTTAAATGTGAATGAGGCGCAGGCACAAGATATCAATGCACTCGCTCAGCACATCAGTCCAGACGTGTTGCAACTCTATTATGAGATCGTCGTACAAGCGCGTGAAGGCGTTAAGCTTGCCAGTACGCCCATGCAAGCGCTTGAGATGTGTATCTTACGCCTATTGGCTTTCCGTCCGCTGCCTGTCGATGAAGTGTTAAGTAGTACCTATGATAGTCCTAAGTCCTCTTCAAAAGCACCCGCGATAGAAAGCCGCTCTTCTACTCAGTCGTCAAGCGACAAGGCGCACGCCGCTTCAGTGCCACCACTACAGCCTTATGATGTTGATTATCAAGGGCAAAGCAATGAAGTGCTGAAACGTGACGACTACGATGATAATGAATTAAGTGTAGATCAGATTTATAGCCATGAGCCTGAACCAGTTGTTGAGCC
>NZ_DFBY01000035.1:37479-39026 GCF_002366815.1 Psychrobacter sp. UBA3068
CCTGAACCAGTTGTTGAGCCTGACGCAAATGATTCTCAGTTAGTCACTCATACTGACGATGATCCTCGTACTTTGCTGCGTTGTCCACCGCAAGAGTTGACAGGTGAGTGGACACCAGAGAAGTGGGATTACTGGCTACAAACGGCTCGTGAATCTGACGTGTTGGCTCAAGATGAATTGGCACTTGCGCGTCAAGGTATGGTGACAGGCCTGTGTAATGGCCAAGCAACCTTTGTGACGAGTGTGGATAGCCGGCATTTACAAACCACCTTTCAGCAGTTAGCTGCAAAGCTGCAACACCAGTTTACCCAAGCAAAGATTGATTTACGCATTGATGGTAGCATCATGCAAGCTGATGATAAGACACCTGAACGCCGTCAACAAAAACGTTTATTACAAGCCAAAACGGTGGCAGAGTCTAAATTGCTAAATACACCAGTAATGCAGTATTTGACTGAGCGGGGTGAAGGCAAAATGGGTAAGGTGCAACTGTATTAAGCAGTCAAAAAATTTGTTGTTAAATTTACTAGAAAGCCTATCAAAAAAAGCAAAAGAGGACGCTACCCGACATTAGGGTGGAGACGAAGGTCGGTTAGTCTTTGTTATATTTTTATAAAAATTAATTACTGACACTATCCTTAATAAACGTTAGTGTTTATATTAAACAGAATGAATTGGCGTTTATGAAACTCAACAAAGCGTATAAATTTAGGCTTGAGCCTAATATAGAGCAGGAAATTATTCTAAATAATCTTGTCGGCTCAGCCCGTTTTGTTTGGAATCACATGCTGGCAATATCGTTTGAGATGTTTGCTAAAAATGAGTTTATCAATGCCACCAACCTCGTTAATAAAATTGTTGGCTTAAAGAACAACCCTGAATTTTCTTTCTTAAAAACCAGCTCAAACGCCGTATCCTTACAACAAAAGATACGCGATCTTGCGTCTGCTTGGTCACGATTCTTTGACCCCAAAGTACACGCCAGATTAAAAGAAAATAAAAAGAAACCTCGTAAGCCCAAGCTCTTTAAACTGGCAGACGGCACTGAGATCCAGCATCGACCTCTAATGCCACAATTTAAGCGCAAATCCGATGGTTGTGACTCAATCAGACTGGTTCAGTTTGATAAGTATTGCCGTGTTGAGGGTAATCGCGTCAAACTACCTAATGGTATTGGCTTGGTGAAATTCAGAAAATCGCAAGACATCATCGGCACCATCAAAAACATCACCATCAGCAAGAAATCGGGGCACTGGTACGTGTCGTTTGGCACAGAGCGTAAACTGGCTGAGCACCCTCGTCACCCTGCCACCAGCGCCATTGGCTTAGACATGGGGATTAGCAAACTCATCACCACCTCAAACGGTGAAACTATCAAGCCTAAGAACAGCTTTAAAGCCAACCAAATCAAACTTGCCAAGCTGCAACGTGGGTTGGCGAAAAAAGTAAAATTCAGTGAAAACTGGAAAAAGCAAAAGCATAAGATTCAAAAATTACACCATCATATCGCCAACATCAGACATGACTACTTGCATAAAATCACCACC
>NZ_DFBY01000040.1:0-19621 GCF_002366815.1 Psychrobacter sp. UBA3068
ACATTTATACGCTTTGTTGATTTTCATAGTGCCGATTCACTGTGTTTTTTAAAATAATTTCTAAAATTTAGTATAGCTTACTTCAGTACATAATTTGTATGAATATATAATAAGCGCTAGGCGAAATTCAGCGCCACCCTAATGTCGGGTGTCGTCCTCTTTCGCGGTTTTGATAGAGAAACCAAACTTTTCTCTTACGTGCTTAAATTTGCTTTTCTGTAACAGGCGATGTCTATTTCTGAACGCTCTGAATGAGCTGCTTTTTTTACTTTTGGCTGACCCAGTCCCTTTCCGATTAGATTTTTCATCGTCTTTAGTGCCGTCGCGATCTTTGTTTAAATCGACCGCATCATGGTCATTACCATTATGGTCATCACTGTTATTGCTGGCAAAGGCACCCGTATCATCAGATGGCTGCCCGTCTGTCGTCTCTTCTATTGATTCAGCAACGTCATCTTCAACGCCACTTTCCCTATGATGCTCAAGCTCCGCTTGATTAACAATAAGCTGCTGCGTTGGTAGCGCGTGCTCGACCTTATATTTAGCCACTTGATTTAATATATCGACAAATAAAACGTTTTGTTTGTCATAAAACTCAGTAATACCATTAGCATTAATGTAAGCCTGCAATTGAATGACATAGCAGTCTTGTCGCAGCTCTAAGATATTGACTTGATTCCATTCTTGGTTGGTTAAATAGTGCTCATTGATAAACTCATCTAAGTCTTTTACCATCTTGAAGACCACGTCAATATCCGCGGTACGCTTAAGATACAACTGATGAAAAAAGCGGAACATGTCACGAGAAGTAAAATTCTCAATCTGCATCGATGAAAAATCACCATTTGGTACAGTGACAATAGTACGTGACAATGTGCGCACACGCGATGAGCGAATACCAATATCAATAACCGTCCCTTCATAAGTACCAAACTTACAATAATCCCCTATCCGTACTGGTGAGTCTGCCACTACAACGACACTACCAACAAGGTTTTCAATGGTCTTTTGTGCCCCAAGTGCTAACGCCAAACCACCCACACCCAAGGCTGCAATACCCGTCGTCAAGTCAAAACCTAAATTACCAAAGATCACAATGACAGCAAATATTAACAGTAAGGCTTTGACGACCTTGCGTAGCAGCCCCAAAATTGAGACTCGCTCTGTATAGTTTTTCTTGTAGCTTAAATTGACCGCTCGCGTAAATATGGCGTCGATGACCCGAAGAAGCAGCCAAGTTAAGGCAAGCCAAGACGCAATCTCAGTAAAGCGGTTGATGGGCTCACGCAGCGTCACTGACACGCCAGCATAAACCATCACCTCAGACAGTATCAGGGCCATAATAACCACAGCCAATGGCAGTATGACCTTGTCTGGTAATGGTAAGGGCACACCGCGTACGCGTGGATAGGCAATTCGCAATAGATGGTACAGTAGCCACACCATAATATACGTGAACACAAAGCTACTGACGATCATGGTTAGTGCCGCCACTAAGTCAGCCATTTGATAGCCAAAGAGCTTTTTCCCTTCTAGTGACTCAAAGGTGTAACGAGACACCAAGGTTGGTTCCGTATTTTCTATCACTTCTGGTATTGAGCTGAGCGTATCAGTCGAAAACTGCCAGTACTGCTCACCTTGGTCAGACACCACTCTTTCAAGTAGCAGTGGCACGCTTTTTTCCCCGACATTAATGACCCCAACATTCTCTTGACTGGGTGGTAATTGGTCGGTTAGATTGCCGTCAGGCGTGTTGTTAATCTGCAAATCCTGCTGAAAGCGGCCACCGGCATCCAGCGCTTGCTTAAACTGCCTTACAATGGTGGTCGGATTATCAGACTTTGATAAGTTTAGATAATTACTCGCCAACAAATAGTCATTTTCGCCCAGTGCACTGATAAACCCCTGTACCGTGTGCCGCGGTGTGTCTCGCCCAAACGAATCTGGTAAGGGTGTACTTACCGACTCTTCACTGCTGCTACCCCCGATCCCAAGTGCGCCAGGTTCAGCAGCAGAGGCCGGATTAGGTAATAGCAGACTTGCTAACATCGCGAGCAAAAACACCATTACCATTAAGGGCGTTTTGATGCTTGGATATGGAGGAGACAACTCAGTGTTCAGAATCAGATTACGCTCAATAGACAAAACAAACCTCTTAATTTGATAAGTACTACAACCCAAATAGATAAAAACTGTGACTATAATAGCAATTATTTCTAACAGCAGTACTTTTGATTATGGGTTTTTATAACCGTTTATATCATCGTCCACATAGTCATGTGTGGGCTACTTTATATCCTCATTTGTCATGGCCACCTCACCCTATTGCCAATATACAACGCTTATACTGGATAATACTTGCCTTCAAATACTCAAAAGCCATGCATCATGAAGACCCCTCAGCTTAGCGTGAAGAAACATTAGGTTAAAGTGGTTTATAAATGAAGCACTTTTATAGATAATGGCGACGTATCATTTGCTTATTACATTTTGTAATTTTTAGCTGCTCAACTTTCGCTTCTGTAATGTCTTTATTTGATTAATTTGGAATTAAACATGGTTTTATCACGTTCGTCTTCGGCCACTTATCTTCGGTTGTGTATTCTAAGCGCGCTTGGGGTCTGTGCCGTTAGTGCTACAGCTGCCACTACTGATATAGAGGTTGTCAACGCTAAGGAGTTACCACAGGTTGAGCTTGATGAAATTGTCGTGACAGCCACTCGCACACCTACTAAAGTCAGTAATGTGATTGCTCAGACACGTGTTGTAAATAGTAAAGAGCTCAAACGTTATCAAGGTCAAACAGTATTAGAAGTACTAAAACGCCAACCAGGTATTAGCCATTACTCTAACGGCGGTATGGGTTCAGTATCAAAAATATACATGCGAGGCTATGAAGGTAAGCAAATATTAGTGCTTATTGACGGTATACGCTATAGCTCGCTAAGCGCTGGTGGGGCTACGCTAAGCTTATTACCTGCTGATCAAATTGAGCGTATCGAAATATTATACGGTGCTTCAGGCTCTAGCATCTATGGCGCAGACGCAATGGGTGGCGTTGTTCAAATATTTACTAAAGGCAGCAACGTTGAAAAAAGCCAATTCTCGATTACAGCTGGTGTAGGTTCTAACGATCAATATACTTATGGTGCAGCAGCACAGTTTGCTAATAACGAAGGTACTACATTAAGTCTGTCAGCTAGCCATAATGAAACTAATGGCTTTAACGCAAAACTTCCAAGTGCTTATGGTTTTAATCAAGACAATGATGGCTATGAAAGCGATAATGTCAGTCTTGCTTTAAACCAACGTATCAATGAGCAATGGTCAACAGGTGTTAGTGCTTTATACAGCAAATCAACTATTGAATTTGATAATGGAGCGACACGAGACGATTATTCTGACCAAGAAAATGGAGCTGCTCAAGCCTTTGTTGATTGGCGTTACTTGCCTGGCTCATCAGTGAAATTACAATACGGTCATTCTATTGATAAACTGGATAACAAGTTTGGCGATATATTCGATACCAAACAAGATCAAATTAACTTAATTGGTAAGCATAGACTACCCGTTGGACAAGCTATTTATGGTTTAGAATACCTAGACCAAAGTTTAGACACTACAGCTTCTGGATATAATATTGAAGACCGTGATGTAAAAAGTGCGTTTTTAGGCTATCTGCTAGCTAATAATCAGTTTGATGCTCAAGCCAATATACGCTTCGATGATAACTCGCAGCATGGCGACCAAACCACTTATAATTTAGGTGGCGCTTATCATTTCAACCCGAGCTTACGTATTGGTGCTAACTACGCTAAAGGCTTCCGCGCTCCTGATTTTAACGAATTATATTATCCAGGCTCCGGAAATCCTAGACTAAATGCTGAAACTAGTGATAACTATGAAGCTTTCATCGAATATGAGACATTGCTACAATCCACACGCTTGACAGGTTATCATAACAAAGTTGATGATTTAATTAACTTTAATGCGCTATACGATAGTAATGGAAAATATATTGGTGGTAGTTATGAAAACATTGAACAAACAAAAACTAAAGGGGTTTCATTAACTTCAGATTGGGTTATCAATAATTATCTGCTTGGAGGTAGTTATGACTATCAGCAAGCTAAAGATGATAGCGGTAAAGCCAATGATGGTAACTTTCTTGCTATTCGTCCTGAGCATAAAGGCCTAGTCTACATGGGATATCGTTTACCAAGCTTAGATATTCGTGCTGAATATCAGTATGTAGATGATTACTATAGTGGCACTGATAATACTGATGTACAACTCGTTGACAGCTATGGCTTGTTGAATATTAGTGGCAACTATCAGTTAACCAATAACCTAACTATGACCGCGCGTCTTAATAATGTTACTAATAAGAAGTATATTACCTTACCTGGTTATAACACCGACGGCACTAACTTCTTTACCTCATTAACTTATAACTGGTTCTAAACTCAATCAAATTGCACAAAATGTATATCAACAATCAAGGTCATCCAACGATGGCCTTTTTTTGTGCCTAGCAAAAAGACAAAGTTACTCATACCTTTACTGCCTAATATTTATGTTATCCAATAGGTGACAATCACTGATTCATCTATTACAATAACGACCTCCGAGAGGTGTTGCGCCATAATTATTGATAACTGCATTTGAGCTAAATTGCTTTGCAAACCATTTGTTATGTTAGGCTCGGTTAACTGTTCATTGCCATTTTTGGTTATGAACAGCGCAAATAACGGCACCTGCGTTTTTATTCTTTTTATCTATTAACTGATAGGAGCATATTATGGACGCAGTGTCTACTACACCATCTGCCCATACGATCGATCCCTCTTTCACTGACTACAAAGTCGCTGACATCAGCCTAGCTGATTACGGCCGCCGTGAAATCACCCTTGCTGAAGCCGAAATGCCTGCCCTAATGGGTTTGCGTCGTCGCTACGAAGCAGACCAGCCGCTTAAAGGCGCGAAAATCGCTGGCTGTATCCACATGACCATTCAGACTGCCGTACTTATCGAGACATTGGTCGCGCTAGGTGCAGAAGTACGCTGGACTTCATGTAACATTTTCTCAACCCAAGATCACGCTGCGGCGGCCATTGCTGCTGCTGGTATCTCTGTTTATGCTTGGAAAGGCGAGACGGAAGAAGAGTATGAATGGTGCCTACGCCAGCAAGTACACGTTGGCGGCGAAGCATCTGGTCAGCTTTGGGATGCCAACTTAATTTTGGATGACGGCGGTGATTTAACCGCGTTGATTCATAGTGATTATGCAGAAATGCTTGATAGCATCCATGGTATCTCAGAAGAAACCACCACTGGTGTCCATCGCTTAGTTGAAATGCTCAATAAAGGCACGCTAAAAGTACCAGCCATCAACGTCAATGATGCGGTCACCAAATCTAAAAACGACAATAAATATGGCTGCCGTCACAGCTTAAACGACGCCATCAAACGTGCGACTGATATGTTCCTTGGTGGTCGCCGTGCTTTGGTTATCGGTTATGGGGATGTGGGCAAAGGCTCTACGCAAAGCTTACGTCAAGAAGGCATGATTGTACGGGTTTCAGAAGTCGATCCTATCTGTGCGATGCAGGCTTGTATGGATGGTTTTGAAGTCGTGTCTCCTTACCTAAATGGCGACAACACGGGCGGCGCAGACAATATCAATACCCAGCTGCTCGAAAACACTGACATGATCGTCACCACGACGGGTAACTATCATGTTTGCGATAGACATATGCTAGCGGCGTTGAAGCCTGGCGCAGTGGTTTGTAACATCGGTCACTTTGATACCGAAATCGATACCCAATTCATGCGTGACAACTGGCGCTGGGTTGAGATTAAGCCACAAGTTCATCAAATCTTCCGCTCTGACGACGAAAACGACTATTTGATCTTGCTTGCCGAAGGTCGTTTGGTGAACTTAGGTAATGCGACTGGTCACCCATCACGCGTGATGGACGGCTCATTTGCCAACCAAGTATTGGCACAAATGTACTTGTTCGAAGAAAAATTCGCTGACCTGCCAGTTGATGAGCGCTTTGATAACTTGTACGTCAAAGTATTGCCGAAGAAGCTTGACGAAGAAGTGGCTGCCGCTATGGTGGCAGGCTTTAATGGTACACTGACTAAGCTGACCCAAAAACAAGCTGAGTACTTAGGTGTGCCTGTCGAGGGTCCATTCAAACCTGACGCTTATAAATACTAGTCAACGTACTGAGGAGCGCAACTATGAGTAAGCCTGCTTTCTCGTTTGAGTTTTTCCCTGCAAAAACAGAGCAAGGTCACGAAAAGCTACTGAGTACTTTTGATGAGCTAAATAAGCTATCGCCAACCTACTTTTCCGTTACCTACGGTGCGGGCGGCTCTACCCGTAGCCGCACGTTAAATATTGTTCAAGCCTTATGCGCGCGCGGTGACACTGACATTGCGCCGCATATGTCTTGCATCGGTGATGATAAAAGTGAAATCGCTGAGCTACTTGAGCTTTATAAAGGGTTGGGCATTAAGCGTTTGGTAGCCCTGCGTGGTGACTTGCCATCCGGTCAAGTTGGTATGGGTGAGCTGCCATTTGCTTTAGACTTAGTTAAGTTTATTCGCGAACACTCAGGCGATCATTTTCATATCGAAGTTGCCGCTTATCCTGAGATGCATCCACAAGCGCGTAGTTTTGAGTTTGATGTAGACAATTTAGTCAATAAATATCAGGCGGGTGCGAATGCTTCTATTACGCAGTTTTTCTATAACGCCGACAGCTATCTGTACTTGCGTGACACGTTAGAAAAACGTGGTATCGATACCACAGCCCAGCCTTTGGTCGCTGGCATTATGCCAATCACCAATTCTAGCAACCTAGTGCGTTTTGCTGATAGCTGTGGCGCTGATATTCCTCGCTATGTACGTAAACGGCTGGCTGACTTTGGTGATGACAGTAAAGCCATTCGTGAGTTTGGCTTCGATGTGGTTTACCGCTTGTGTGAGCGTTTAATCGCCGAGGGTGTGCCAGCCATGCATTTTTACAGCATGAATAAAGTTGAGCCCAATAAGCGCTTAGTGGAAGCGCTGGGATTGACTGCGTAAACGACGTTTCAATCATAGAGTGAATAACTGGCGTTCTTAGGAGCGCCAGTTTTTTTATTGCTGCCACTATTTATTGCTTGGGCAAAAATGCTGATAAAAAATATTCGGCAACCTCTACTAGCAACAATCCCTTTACCCACGTAAATGATATTCTGCTAAGATATTTACACACACTATTCAAAATATAGGACTAAGCGACTGTGCGACGTTTTTTTTATGCCACCAGTAATGACATCAATGATGAAAAAGAACCCAGCTACCCTCAGCTGAACACTTTACCTATTGGTGCTAGCATCGAGCTGACAGAGAGTATTGTCCATCATTGGTGCCGCGTCTTACGGGCAAATACGGGCGACCAAGGTGTTTTATTTGATGGCTTTGGCGGGGAGTATCAGGTACAGCTACAAACCATCAGTAAAAAACATGCCTCTGTGACCTTACTGGCTCATTTGGAGGATGACCGTAGCGCCTCTGTGCGTACTAAAATTGGCCTAGTGATGAGTCGCGGTGAACGAATGGACTATGCGATTCAAAAATCGACTGAGCTTGGTGTCACTGCCATTCAACTACTCAGCAGTCATCATGGCGAGGTCAATCTAAAGCCAGTACAAGTAGAAAAAAAGCTGGCTCACTGGCAACAAGTCGCTATTGCGGCGTGTGAACAATGCGGCCTCAATCGGCCGCCGCTTATTATTGCCCCTATCTCTATTCATGAGTGGCTACAAAGCCTAGATACAAGTACTGTAGAGGCGCAAATGATTGTGAAGCCTCTTGATGTCAGCTCTATTGTCTCTACACTGAGCCAAGACCCTTATTATCAAATATTGCAGCAATCATCTGACTTGCGTATGCAGCTAAGCGTGCCAGCAGTGGGACAATCTGCCATGCCAGCCTCGCTACCCGCCGTCCTAAAGCAAAAAACACCTTATATCGAGCTGTTAATTGGCCCTGAGGGCGGACTTAGTCAAGATGAATGCAAGCAAGCAGCAAGGGTTAGTTTTGAGCCATGGCAAATTGGCACAAGGATCTTACGTACCGAGACTGCGCCGGTGGTAGCACTGGCGACGATGCACGCTTTGAACCACTAATAATTCTGACCCTGTGTGCGTAACCCTATTTATTATTTAATGTTGACGTTATGAGCCCAATTATGACTACTTTTGCTCCTATTCCAGTCGCAGACAAACAGCAGTTGCTGGCCAAATTATGCGAGCAACTTGATGACGCCATATTTATCTTAGATGCTAACTTACGCTATTTATGGGTCAATGCCAGTTACGAGATCATGATTGGCTACCGTGAGGCGTTTATGCTTGGGCGGCCCCTTGGTATATATGCAGCAGAATTTTTATCTGAGGAAGAAAAAGCGATTTTAGCAGATATTATTAGCCACTTAGACAGTAGTGGCTTTTATGAAAACCATTTTTCGATGCCAAATCGCTATGGACAGATACTAGAATGCCATATGACGTATCGCAAGATTTGTATCGCACAGACTGTTTATTACGTTGGTATGGTGCGTGATGTGTCATCAGCCATCAAAGACCAAAGACAGGTAGCGCATTTGCTCAACTATGACCAACTGACTGGATTACCCAATCGTAAAGTGTTTTTGAGTCAAACCAGCGACTTGCTATTGGACAGCTACCAAGAAGTCGTCATCGTGCGTTTCAATATTGACCGCTACCGTAGTCTTGCAAGCTTACTAGGGCCTGATGGCATCAACCTCTTAATACAAGACTTTGTCACACGCGTCAAAGCACTCAAACTAGATAATTTGCACTGTTTTTCTCACTTTGGTGGCGATGATTTTGCCTTCTTGTTCGAGTGCCATGACGCCAACATGATACGTCATCAGCTAGACAGTTTAATGCAAATGTGTGAACGCCCTTTCACCTTAGGGGAAAATGCGGCAACAGAAGCTAATATTTATTGTCGTATCTCCGTTGGTGTCAGTTATTTTCCTGAAAATGATGACACGTTAATAGGATTGTTAACCAAAGCCGAAAAGGCGCTACACTATGTCAAACAGCAAGGTGGAGATGATATCTGCTGGTATGATACCGCTATTGATGAAGCCACTGATGGCAGCTTACAGTTAGAATCTGAGCTTCGAGCTGCCACAACGGAAGGACAGTTTGTTCCTTATTATCAACCAAAATTTGAATTAGCGACCGGAATTATTACGGGCTTTGAAGCCCTAGTCCGCTGGCAACATCCAACGCGAGGACTCCTAAAACCAGTACATTTTATCAATGCGATTCTCACTCATAAGCTGTCGTTTGAGCTTTTCTCACAAATGGCCATCCAAATCGCCAAACAGCTGTCTGCTTGGCAACAGCAAGGCTTTTGTCAGCACATCTGTATCAATGCTGACGCCGCTGAGTTTAGCCACCCTGATTTTTTTGAGATGGTGAGCAAGCTGTTTATACAGCATAATATTTCTGCGCATCAATTACATATTGAGGTGACTGAATCCTCCTTAATTCAGCGCCATGCCAATGTCAAAAAACAGCTTGATTTGCTCAAAGAGCTAGGGGTTTTTCTTGCGTTAGATGACTTTGGTACTGGCTATGCTTCCTTAAGTTATCTGCAAGAATATCCGTTTGATTTTATTAAAATCGACAAAAGCTTTATCACGAATATCGAAACCGATCGTACCCAGCATGCCATTGTAAAAGCCATTTTAGACCTAGCCGTTGCACTCGACATGCAAGTGATCGCTGAAGGCATCGAGACTGAGGAGCAGCGTGACGTGCTATTGGCAATGGATTGTCAGTATGGTCAAGGGTATTGGTTTGGCAAACCAGTAACCGCTGACGTTGCCACTGAGATGTTGATTCAGCAGGACGCTACTAAATGACCCCAAGTTCGTTGACGTTTATTTTCTCAGTATCACGAGTGTTTTCATACGGTTATTTGTCATAAGCTTTAGCGTCTAACGTTGATTGCATAACGGATGCAACATAGGTTCATGACTTATCAGTGCTGTCACCAAACTTGTATAATCGCCTACGAAAGCCTATCTTTTACAGTGAATTTGTTAGATCTTGTTAAGTCTCAAGCCGACTCTGACAATCACCATTCTTTTCAATACATATTTTATGTAATCGATAACGTCACCAATCTGCGTTACTGCCTAGTATTTATGTAAATACATTGGTTCAGTGTGAGCAGGACTATGCGCTAAGTGATAGTGCAGACGTGTGCCTATTGTGAACTATCATCGGTTACATACTAAAAAGGACAGGAAGTTATGCAATACAAAGCACCCTTACGTGACATTCAATTCGTGATGCATGAGCTACTTGACAGCGAAAGCCACTACAAAACCTTACCGGCCTTCCAAGAAGCGGATCGCGAGCTGATGGACAGTCTGTTTGAGATGGCTGCCAGCTTTGCGGAAAACGAGCTATCACCATTGAACCAAAGCGGTGATGCCGAAGGCTGCCAGTTTGACAATGGCAAAGTGACTACGCCAAAAGGCTTTAAGGAAGCTTATGACGCATATTGCGAACTTGGTTTCCCTGCTCTGTCGGCTGAAGAAGAGTTTGGCGGTCAAAACATGCCATTTTCATTGTCTACTGTTATCAATGAAATGGTTGGTACTGCCAACTGGTCATTCTCTATGTACCCTGGCCTATCACATGGCGCCATTCAAACCATCGAACATCACGGTACTGACGAGCAAAAACAAACGTATCTAGAAAAAATGGTGACTGGCGAATGGTCAGGCACCATGTGTCTTACTGAAGCACATGCTGGCTCTGACTTGGGTATTATCCGTACCAAAGCTGAACCTAAAGAAGATGGTAGCTATAGCATCACGGGGCAAAAAATCTTTATCTCTGCCGGTGAGCACGATTTAACAGACAATATCATTCACATTGTGTTGGCTCGCCTACCAGGCGCACCTGCTGGCACAAAAGGCATCTCACTATTTATCGTACCTAAAGTGATGGTCAATGCAGACAACAGCTTAGGCGAAAACAATAACGTCGTTTGTGGTTCTATCGAACACAAAATGGGTATCAAAGCTTCTGCGACTTGTGTGATGAACTTTGATGGCGCAACAGGTTACTTAATCGGACCTGAAAACCGTGGCCTACAGTGCATGTTTACCTTTATGAATGTTGCCCGTATCGGTACCGCTGTCCAAGGTCTAACCGCTGCAGAGTATGCGTTCCAAGGTTCATTGACTTATGCCAAAGACCGCTTAGCCATGCGTTCACTATCCGGTGCTAAAGCGCCTGATAAAGTGGCTGACCCTATTATCGTACATCCAGCCGTTCGTAACATGCTATTGACCGAAAAAGCCTTTGCTGAAGGTGGACGCGCATTGGTTTATTACCTCGCACATTTTGCCGATACAGTGGCAAAAGGCGAAGGCGATGATCTGAAATTTGCTGACCAAATGCTGTCACTATTGACACCAATTGCTAAAGCCTTCCTAACTGAAACGGGTCTTGAAGCTGCCAATCATGGCGTACAGGTCTATGGTGGTCATGGCTTTATCAGTGAATGGGGTATGGAGCAAAACGTGCGTGATACGCGTATTGCTTGCTTATACGAAGGCACCACTGAAATCCAAGCACTTGATCTGCTAGGTCGTAAAGTGTTGGGCTCACAAGGTAAGCTGCTTGCAAATTTTGTCAAAATCATCCAAAAATTCTGCAACGAGCACAAAGAAAATGATGAGATGGGTCAATTCATTCGCCCACTTGCCAAGCATCTTAAAGAATGGGGTGACCTAACGGCTCGCATTGGCATGCAAGCCACTGAAAACCCAGACGCTGTCGGCGGTGCTGCTGTTGATTACATGTACTTCAGTGGTTATGTGACCCTTGCTTACTTATGGGCTCGTATGGCGCTGGTTGCTCAAACAGCTATTAAAGACGGCAGTGGTGAAAAAGCATTTTATGATGCTAAGATTAAAACCGCTCAATTCTACTTTGCGAAGTTGTTACCGCGCACGACCACACATGTCCAGCGCATCAGCACAGGTGTTGAGCCGTACATGAGTATGGACGTTGATCAGTTTGCCTTCTAATTAACAGGCTAAAATATTAAATACTGTATTCGCTATCGGCAACATACTTCAGTGTGTTGCCGATTTTTTATGGACATAGGTGTGTCGCATTGTTTATAAACGCTTATAGACGTTGATGGGCTCTCTTTGTGCGTGGCGGTGGTTTACATTGTGCTTAAGCACTGCAATAGTCGCTGCTAACTTTTGGTGCACGCACAATTCACGAAGAATTATCCCTGCGCGCAAGCTTATTTGTTAAACTTTGACTATGAACCGCTAATGTTATCCCTTAAGAACCGTTAACACTCTTAACAACTACAATTTTATTTATTTGAACCAAAGGAATGTTTATGGCTGTTTATAATGCCCCTCTAAATGACATGCGCTTTATCTTAAATGATGTGTTTAAAGCGCCACAGTTTTGGCAAAATAACGAAAACTTAGCGCATGTCGACATGGAAACAGTCGATATGATTTTAGAAGAAATGGCAAAACTGTCAAAAAACATTCTACTACCTATCAATCGCAGCGGTGATGAAGAAGGCGCAACCTTTGAGGGTGATGGTGTCGTCACTACCCCGACTGGCTTTAAAGAGGCTTATAAGCAGTATGCGGAGTCAGGCTGGGTAGGTTTGAGTGGTAACGCTGAGTACGGTGGTCAAGGCTTCCCCAAAATGGTCACGATGCTCACTGAAGAGATGGTGTTTACGGCCAACCAATCTTTTGCCCTTTATCCGAACCTGACAGTGGGTGCAACGCTTTGCCTAAATGCAGCGGCCTCTGAAGAGCAAAAGCAGACTTACCTAGAAAAAATGTATAATGGTGAATGGTCTGGTACCATGTGTTTGACAGAGCCACATGCCGGTACTGATTTAGGTATCATCAAGACCAAAGCCGTGCCTAACGATGATGGCAGCTACAATGTTTCTGGCACCAAAATCTTTATCACTGGCGGTGAGCACGACCTCACTGAAAACATCATTCACTTAGTGTTGGCAAAAACGCCCAATGCCCCAGAAGGCTCAAAAGGTATCTCACTGTTCGTGGTACCAAAATTCTTGGTCAATGAAGATGGCAGCTTAGGCGAGCGCAACACGTTGGCTGTAGGTTCTATTGAGCACAAAATGGGCATCAAAGCCTCTGCTACTTGCGTCATGAACTTTGATGATGCCAAAGGCTGGATGGTCGGTGCAGAAAACACCGGTCTGTCTTCAATGTTTATTATGATGAACTATGAGCGTGTTACCATGGGTCTACAAGGCCTTGGAGGTTCTGAGCTTGCTTATCAAAACGCTGCTTTATATGCCAATGACCGCGGTCAAGGCCGTAGCGACACGCAGCTACAAAGCCCAGAAAAGCCTGCTGATGCCATCATCCACCATGCTGATGTGCGCCGTATGCTATTAAACGCCAAAGCCAATACTGAAGCGTCACGTTGCTTTGCGATGTACGTTGCCAAAAACCTTGATGAAGAAAAATTTAGTACCGATCCTGAGTCAGCAAAAGCAGCAGCTGCTCGTGTGGCGCTACTAACGCCAGTTGCTAAAGCGTTCTTGACTGATAAAGCGCTAGAAGCAACCGTTGATTGCCAGCAGGTCTTTGGGGGTCACGGTTATATACGCGAATGGGGTATGGAACAAATCGTCCGTGACACCCGTATCGCTCAGATTTATGAAGGCACCAATGGTATTCAGGCACTTGACCTACTAGGTCGTAAAGTGGCTCGTAACAATGGTAAATATGTCACGCATTTCTTAGGTGAGATTCGTGATTTTGTCAATAACATGCAAGCAGACCATGGTATCAAACAAGCCACGCTAGATGCAGCAGACACCATTGAAGCGCTCACCACAACGGTTCTTAGCAATATTGGTGAACGTAAGAATGAAGTGAACGGCTGTGCAGTTGATTATATGCATGCCTTTGGCTACCTCGCCTATTCATACATGTTTGCATTGATGGTGGAAGCGGCAAATGGTAAAGAAGGTGACTTTTATACCAACAAAGCCAAGCTTGCGGATTATTTTGTCGGCCGCATCTTGCCACGTATTGATGCTCACGCACAAATGGTCAAAGCGGGTAGTGATCCAATGATGAACTTTGATTTAGATTACTTTGATGTACCTGCTAGCTAGGTAGTCATTGTGATTGCCTGATAATTCTCTCATAAAAAGGACAGTAATATAACTGTCCTTTTTTTTGTCAAAATAACTGCTAACAAAATAATTCACTATCCATGCACAGTTATGATTAAAATAACGCAAGATAAAGTGTCTCTCAAATTAAACTCAGGTGTGACCAAATTTTTAGCAAATGCCATTATTATTATCACTTATACGATGCACAGTATTAAATAATAAAAGCGATTGAAACAACGATAATAAAAGGTGCGACGTGTCAGAATTAAAACTCATTTTACAACAGATTACAGCGCTAAGCGATGTGCCCGACGCTGCGGTACTGAAACGCTTGATAGATGAGCTGCGAGTAAGCGACAAGGAGCCTGCGTTAGCGAATGAAAAGATTCAGTCGCTTATTGATATCCTGTATCAGCATCCAGAGTATGGAGATGGACTTTCTAGCTTTGTTTTAAGACTTATTATCCAGTATCGTCAGATCGCCCTATATACCGATACTGGCATCATGTCAGATCAGGGGTTTTTTAACAGTTTACGCCGTTTGGTTGGTCATCGATTTTTACCACTACTCCCCCAAGAAGACTCAGTCGTTGAGCTGGTCGGATATTTATTTAGCAAGCGTTCTGATGAGCGCTGGCTCGCCAATATCGAAAAAGAGAAATGGGATGAGCTGGTTGCATTAATTAAAGTAGAAGCAAAGCATTTAGACTTAGTTGCCACGGCAAAAAACAGTATTTTAAACGCTATTATCATTTTATCTTATCGTGTCAGTGGTATCGGTTTGCATCCTGACTTGATGGAGTCTTATCCACAAATTCTAAATTACTCAGCGTCTTTTGTGGCTCAAAATCAAGAAGCCGTGCTATTCGTCAACCAGTACAGGCAAGCGCATGAGCTCGATACTTTAACAGATATTACGCCTGAAGATGCAGTTGATCCAGCGCCATTACTGGTTATGATTGAGCAGTGCGAAGACATCGTGGCCACGGTCCGCAAACGCATCTATAAAACGGGTATCTCTATTCGTTTGACCAATATGATGCTGCGTTTAGATCAAAGCTTGCAACGCATACGCATCTTAACTCAACTGGTGACAGACGACTATCAAAAGCGTGATCGTGCGGTGATTGAACTGATACAAACGCTAATCACCACTTCTAATCGCCGCTATAGTATTGGTTATCTGATCGATAACAATACCAAATTGCTCTCGCGTAAAGTGACTGAAAACGCCAGCCGCGTTGGTGAGCACTATATCAGTACTGATAGAGCCGGCTACAAACAGATGTTTAAAAAAGCGTCTATTGGTGGCTTCGTTATCGCTTTTATGGCTACCATCAAAATATTGGCATATCAGTTGGCACTCGCACCGATGGGCCGCGCGTTTATTAACAGTATGATTTATGGTTTGGGTTTCGTATTTATTCATGTCATTCGTGGCACAGTGGCAACCAAACAGCCAGCCATGACGGCAGCGGCGATCGCCTCCACTATCTCTGACGGCTCTGGTAAAAAATCTCATCAGTTGACCAAACTATCAGAGTTGGTCGTTGATATTTTACGTACTCAGTTCATTGCGATCATGGGTAACGTCATGCTCGCCATACCCGTTGCTCTTATGATTTCTTTTGCATGGCTACAGTATACGGGCACGCCAATGATTGACTCAGAAAAAGCTGGGCATCTGCTCCATGACCTTGATCCGTTTCACTCCCTAGCCCTCCCTCATGCTGCGATTGCTGGTGTTTATTTGTTTCTATCCGGTCTGATTGCAGGCTACTATGACAATCTCGCGGTTTATAACCATGTGGGCGCACGTATCCAACGCCACAGACTACTAAAGGCGATACTGCCCAAGTCATGGCTTCAGCGTTTAGGGGGTTTTGTAGAAGCCAACTTAGGCGCCATTATGGGTAACTTTCTATTCGGGGTCTTTCTTGGCAGTACGGCGACCCTTGGCTACATATTTGGCTTGCCAATTGATATTCGCCATATTGCCTTTGCCTCTGCGAACTTAGCCCATGGCTTATTCAATTTATCGGCTGATCAAATAAGCTGGAATATTATTTTAGTGTCCATACTGGGTGTGGCGCTTATTGGTATCGTCAACCTAATAGTCAGTTTTTCACTGGCATTGTTTGTGGCACTGCGTTCTAAAGAAGTACGTTTCTTCGAGTGGGGACGCCTCACAAAGTTGATTTTTGGTCATATTATTAGCCATCCTTCTGACTTTTTCTGGCCCCGTGATAAGCCCATGAAGTACGCACGTATCGATAGTCAAGGACACATGATATTTGACGATACCTCAATGCAAAAAGATGGAAAAGCCTTACCCAGTAATTATGTAGTGCGGCGCTTGTCTGACGTCAGAGTCCTGCCTGAATCTCGGCAAACCAGTACGCAAAGTGCACAAACAAACACAGACATATACTATGACAATCAACCCAAAGGCAGTCATACACAGCCTCATGTCTCTCCGGAGAAAGTCGTGGATCTTGATGATGGTCTGGTAGATGAAGAACTAAACAGCGTGCCTTATACCGATGATATACAGTATGACAAGGCAACCAAAACGCTAAATACCTTTGACAGCGACAATAGTAACGACACTAGTGATAAGCAAGGTGGTGCTGAGCACGACAACAAAACCACGGGCGATGCCAAAACCCCACTACCAAAACCTAAAAAACCACCCAAGCTGCCCAGTTAAACGGATAGCTTAGGCGGTTTCTATAGGTTGACAACTTGTATGACCGCTAAAATAGCAACAAGTCAGTCGTCGTTCGTCTCTGATGATGGACTCGGACAGTTCGCACTTGATTTAATGACTTTTCCGTCACTCAATCTATAAGCTAATAGATAGTTGCCCCAAACACAGCCACCATCAAGCGCGCGTGCATGCGGTAGATCGACCTCGCCTTGCAACGCGGCCCAGTGACCAAATAATATCTTACGCGTGCGAGGTACTTGCCACTCAAACCAAGGTAAAAAGTCCTTTGGCATCGGTTCAGTTAAGCTGGCATTAAAGCTAAATTCCAGAGTCCCATCCTGCTTACACAAGCGCATACGGGTAAAGTAATTGGCAATTGCTCGCATTTTGGTAAAGCCGTTAATATCTGGTTGCCAATCATCAGCTTGTTTGCTGTATAGGTTAGGCAATAACCGATCGAGCTGTGTTAAGCTGCTTTGTAGCTGTGCCTCCAACTCCTGCGCGTAGCTCTCTGCGGCCTTAATGCTCCAGTGCGGCGGGATACCAGCATGCACCAACACCGTATCCTCGTCAGGATACGCCAGTAACGGCTGCTGGCGCAACCATTCAAGCAACTCATCGCAATCCTCAGCAGCAAAAATCGGTGCCGTTTTATCTTTTTTCTTGATTTTGGTCGCACCGCGCCAGACAGCAAGTAGATTGAGGTCATGGTTACCAAGTACCGTCGCTGCTGCTCCTTGTTCACATAACGCTTTGACATCACGCAACGTATTCAGTGAGTCCTCACCGCGAGCTACCAAGTCACCGGCAAACCACAGCTTGTCTTGGCTTGGATCAAAATTCAAGGTTTCAAGCAACTGAAGATAGGCCGCATAGCAGCCTTGCAAGTCACCGATGACATACTGATGGCGAAAACTCATAATACCTCAATGGTTTAGATGTAAAAATGACAAGAAAACCAACATCAAAGTAACAGCAATAAGCTAATACTCACTACACTTCTAGATGCCGCGCACGATTGCTTAAATTCACAAAGTCTGTAACGCTTAACGTCTCAGGGCGCGCTTGTGGGTCGATACCGCAAATAGAGAAGTCCTCCTCGCTAAGCGTCGGTAACAAAGTTGACTTCTTAAAAATAGCACGTAGCGTCTTGCGACGATGATTAAAGGTTTCGCGTACGACGATAGCAAAATGTTCTTCATCTTCTGCAACGACGGGCTTATCAACGTGCGGTGTCAATCGAAAAACAGCACTGGTCACTTTTGGCGGCGGATTAAATGCACCACGTGGCACCGTTAGCAGATAGTCAGTATCACAGTGATATTGCATGATGACCGATAAACGACCATAGGTTTTGCTACCGACGTCAGCGGTGATACGCTCAACCACCTCTTTTTGCAACATAAAATGCATGTCTTGAATCACATCGGCATAGCTGAGCAAATGAAACAGTATCGGCGTAGAAATATTGTAAGGCAAGTTGCCCACCACGCGCAGCTTACCGCGCTCCTCACTATAAAGCTCACGATAATCCACATGCATGGCATTGTCTTTGATGATCGTAAAATTTGGATGACTGTTGGCACCAATACGAATACGTAAGCTGTCTGCCAAATCCCGATCCAGCTCGACCACCGTCATCGCCTCCACCTCTGCCAATAATGGCTCAGTCAGCGCACCCATACCTGGCCCAATCTCGATTAAATTATCATCACGTTCTAGGCGAATACTGTCAACGATTTGGCGAATGACACTGGTGTCATGCAAAAAGTTTTGACCAAAGCGTTTACGCGGTTGGTGTTTGGCAGCTTTTAAGCTGTTGGAGATGGTTTGAGCATCAAACGTAGTTTTGGACATAAAAGAGTCTTCATGTATAAATGATAAATGGGCTAAGCGCTGTGGCAACAACGTACTTTTTCTATAAGAACGAATTATAACACAGCTCATAATTAGGAGGTTTTTTCGAGACACTTTATCTATAAACCATCCGCAATGTAGCGCAACCAACACCATGGATTTTTGTTCTCAAACGACTTGCCATAACGTTTTTTATACACCAAACGGGAATGTATCGAATGCTCCTTCTTCCATCTCTTTTGTCAACGCTTCAACTGCACGGGTTTTATCAAACCAGATATATTCATCAAACTGAGATGGCAAAGAGGCGTAAAAATAATGACTTTGCCGCTCAGTTTCAGGTCTATAAATGACACCGATCGCTCGCTCTAGTCGCTCTGGGAGTAATTTTTTACGGATGTGTTCATTCAGTGGGTAACGTAAGGGTAAAAGAAAGTTATCCGTAGGAACATCGTGAAAAATACGTTCATAACTGTCAATATGCGATGGCTGAACTTGTTTTATCTCCATTGGCCCTCCCCAGTCAGAAGCCGCGGCAACCGTACCATGATCGGTGCCAAAACCTATATTATAGACTTTTTCACCATATTTTTGCCGTGCCAATTGGCCGATGTTGAGTTCACCACGGGCGCTCATTTGGGTGGCGCGCGCATCACCAATATGAGAGTTATGTGCCCAAACAACAGCCTTTGATTTGGGGTCTTTAAAATCAAGCACCGCCTGTAAGACTTTAATCATATGCTGATCGCGCTGATTCCATGAGTTTGAGCTATGCTGAAGAAACCGTAG